>CAZGYS010000065.1:12992-16517 GCA_964530305.1 uncultured Leptospiraceae bacterium | reverse complement strand
TCATCCAGGGGCAGATACTGAGGCGCTCCATAGACCGCGGCGCTGGAACTGAAGATCATATGGCCGCAGTCGTTTTCGACCATGGCCTCGATGAGCCGGAGCGTGCCCCGGATATTATTGGCTGAATACTTGGCCGGATCCGTCATGGACTCCCCGGCGGCCTTGGAAGCGGCGAAATGGAAGATCACTTCCGGCTTATGGCTGAAAAAGCGGGCCAGGTCTCCGCTGTTGCCGACGTCCCCTTCCTCAAAAGTGAAGCGAGGCTCCCCGGAGAGGAGATTATCTCGACTGCCCATGGACAGATCATCCAGGACAATGACTTCGTGATCCTTCTCCAGAAGGTCTTGAATTACATGAGCGGCAATATAGCCGGCTCCACCAGTCACACCTATCCGCATTTTATTCTTGCTATTTTCGGGGTTCCCAAAAAGATCGGGGGGTCTTAAATCCTGTTAAGCACATCAGCGGACCGTTGGTTCATGAACGGGTGCTCATGCGCAAGACCAGAGATTCCGGATTGCTTCGGAAGTCAATGCATAACAGGATGCTCGTGGATTCGTCGGACTAAACCGCCGAGGGGTCCGCAAGGCGGAATAAAGTTCGGCAAGAAAGACGGAATCCAGGAAAACACCGTAATAAAGTAGGCAAATTATATGGCGGAAGAAAGAGAATCCTTAGTCGTAGCCAGTAAAACCAAAGCGTATCTCAAGAGCCAGGGCTGCATCGTCTCAGGCGATGCCGTGGACGCGCTCAACGCGAAATTGTATGAATTGCTGGATGCAGCTGTTAAGAGAACCAAGGAGAACAAACGGACCACCGTTCGTCCCCACGATTTCTAATCAGCCCGACCAGGACGGGATCCGGCTCCCGGTCGGATCCCGTGTACCATTCGCTCTTTAACTTAATCAAGAATCAATCGAACAGGTCTCCGAATTCGAATCGCAATCTCCTTGTCCGAGTCGTCCGAGAGGACTTCCCCCTGGACCAATCGAGAAGCTTGAACTCGAATCGCCCGACCCCGTTCAGCCACCTTTCAGCTTACATCTAATTTGAATCCGGCATTTTAGTATCCAGCAAGTCATTCCCCAGCAAGAGGTTTCAGCATGCCCCAGGGCGTCCGATTACTCAAGTGGCCTCATAAGGACACTCCCACGAAAGAATCCGTAGCCGCGGAAATGGAAAAGTACGGTTACGGCGTGTACGATCTCCAGACCATTCCGGGCTGGTTCGAACGCAGTCGCCATTCCCATGACTATGACG
Source organism: uncultured Leptospiraceae bacterium (assembly GCA_964530305.1). Lineage (GTDB taxonomy): Bacteria > Spirochaetota > Leptospiria > Leptospirales > Leptonemataceae > CAZGYS01. The sequence continues at coordinate 15,257 of CAZGYS010000065.1, read as the reverse complement.
AAATCCGCGGCGCCGTGGAAGGCGTGACCACCTTTCATTTCGACGACGGCCCGGTCACCATGGAAGCGGGAGATATCCTTTTCATCCCCGCCGGCGTGCAGCATGAGGTCAAGACCCACAACGCCAATGAATTCAGCGCCTACAAGGGTTCCGCCAACGGCGAACGCAGCGTGACCGAACACGGGGACGGCAAGGGCAGCATCGAGGATCTGGCAAAGCAATGAATCTGATTTTTATGGACCTGGACGGCACCCTGGAGGACAGCCGCATCGACATGATCGAATCGGTGAATTCGGTACGTGAATACTTCGAACTGAATCCGCTCAAGCCGTTGATGATCGAGCCCAATGTAAAACAGGGCATGGAGCATCTGTATCGCTCGTGTTTCGCGGAGATGTTTCCCGGCGGCGCTCAAAATCGCGGGCGACCGGAAGCCTCCGTCATGGAGGAGATTCGCCGGGCCTACGAAGCGGACTATCGTAAGAACGTGTCCCATCACACGGTGCCCTACAACGGCATACCCGAGGCCGTGGAAAAACTGGCGGACATGGGTGTGCTGGCCGTCTACACGAACAAGCCCCAGCAAATATCGCGCAAGCTGCTGCTGGAACTGGATCTGTCGGAATACTTTAGTTTTATTATCGGCTGCGATACCTTCGAGGAAACCAAGCCTTCGCCCAAGCCCATGCAGAGGATTGCCCGGGACGCGGACTTCGACCGCGCGAAGGACAAGTGCTTCATGATCGGGGACAGCGGGGGAGACATGAAAGCCGCCGCGGCCTTTGATGCCGTTTCCATCTGGTGTTCATGGGGTTACTACAAAGAAGCCCCCGTGGAACCGGCGCCGCGCTTTACGGTGAACACGCCCGCCGAGTTACCGGGATTGATTGAGGAACACGGTTCGCCGGACGAGCCGGGGTCTTAGGTGTTTACCGCGGAGGGCGCGGAGACTGGGCCACGGAAAACACGGGAGTTAGGGTTAGCGGCAGGTATCGCTTCTTGCCGTTCGAATTGAAACGCTCGCTTTAAGCTCCGCGTGACGCAGCCCAAAGACCGTCACCACTCCACCAGGTTCCGTGATTTCAGTGCTTTCCGTGGCCAGGTTACGCGGATTCTCAAGCCCAAAAACTGTTGTTCCGTGCTTCAATGCGCCAATAACCAGCCCTTCACATCCGCCAGGACCTTGTCCCGGTCTTCCTTCGTTTCATTCATGGTCTCGTGGTACAGACCTTCGTAAATATTCAGGGTCTTGTCCGGACAGGTAAGGCGATCGTACAGCTCCCGCGAAGAACGCACGTCCACGATGCCGTCCCCCGTGCCGTGGAAGATGAGAATGGGCAGTTGCAAATCGCCCGCTTTGGAAAGAATGGCCGGGCCCACCTTGAAGAAGTTGGAACCCATCTGAAACGAAATCTTGCCGTGGTTCAGGGGGTCGGCCTGGTAGGCGTCGATCACCGACTGGTCATGAGAGAGGTATTTCAGTTCCAGACCGGTATCCACCAGCGTCTTCGGAAAGAGCGCCGCCAGGCCTTCGCCGATGAATTTCTTCACGTGCTTGGCCGGATCCATCACGGGATAAATGCCGGCGGAGCTGACGATGAGACCGTGCAGGTTGGTCTGGTGGTGCTGGGTGGCGTACTGCAGGGCGATGACCCCACCCAGGCTGTGGCCCAGCAGGTAGACCTTCTCCATGTTGTTTGCCTGGCGAATGGCCAGAATCATGTCCGCCAGATCATCGATGTATAATTGAAACTGATCCGTATGGCCGCGCGGGCCGTCGGACTGACCATGACCCCGCGAATCAATGCCGTAGACCGCGGTGCCGGTGCCCTCCAGGGCTTCCAGGATATTGCCGTAACGACCGGAGTGCTCGCCGATGCCGTGCTGTATGACCAGGTGCCGTTTTACCTGCGAGGGAATCCACTGCTGCTTGAACAGTTTCAGACCGTCCCGGGAAGACTCGAAGAAGGAAGAGGAATGTGTATATGCGCTCATGTTTTCGCTCACTCTGTAATTTTTTCGTAATGAGTCGCATGGGAAAAGGCCGGAGCCTGGACGGCAATAAAAAAAGCCGCCCCGCAAAACGGGACGGCTCTCTTAATCGCCTAGAATCGCCCCTGCCCATTAACAAGGCAAGCCGGCGATTCACGCGAACCAGGAATCAGTAAGTTCTGAAGCTGGTAGCGATTTTGTAGGTGTCGCGATTGTTTTTGCTGGTATTGGACTTACCTTCATACCACCACATGCGAACATACAGGTTAACCA
>CAZGYS010000065.1:10250-12892 GCA_964530305.1 uncultured Leptospiraceae bacterium | reverse complement strand
GGCCGGAAGAACCGCGGCGCAGAGCCTTGCGACGCAGAACGCGCTTGTTCTTGATAATGGTGTAGCTGTTCAGAGCCTTGCGGGCAACGGATACGGACGTATCGGAACGCGAGCGCCAGGGACCGATTTTCATTACAACATTCGGGCCTTTAGCGATGAAAGCACCGGCGTTGTTCTTGGTCACTCGCCAGGAAGCGGGCAGCTTGAATTTGATTCGATAACGTTTCCAGGTCCAGTTTTTCCAACCGGCGGTTTGGGCACTTACCGGAGAGAAGGCCGGAAGTACGAACGCAAGCATTGCACCGGCCAGAACGGCGCTAATAAGATGTTTTCTCATTGAGAGACTCCTGTGTCGGATTTTATAGATAGGCAGGATTTGGTGTACGATGCGCCGAACGAATAAGGCCTCGCTCCCACATGTCTTTGTTGTGCCCGGCCGGGCTGGTGTTCAATCATTTTGGAGACGAGTACGAAAAAAAGGGCGGAAAACGAGAATCGCCATTTAAAACGAAAATCCCGCGAGTTCGAAACCCGCGGGATTAAGATCACGTTAGGCTCCGGAAAGAGCCCCATGATCGATGTTCAGTTGATTCGGCGAATCAGTAAGCTCGGAAGCTCGTGGCGATTTTGTAGGTGTTGCGGTTGTTCTTGCTGGTATTGGACTTACCTTCATACCACCACATGCGAACATACAGGTTAACCACGGATTTCGGGTTGGTCATGCCGACGATGCCGAAACGTACGGGCTTGCCGTTGGAACGACCGCGGCCATTGTACTTGGCCTTGCCGTAGAGCATGTAGCGATTCAGGCCGGAAGAACCGCGGCGCAGAGCCTTGCGACGCAGAACGCGCTTGTTCTTGATGATGCTGTAGCTGTTCAGAGCCTTGCGGGCAACGGATACGGACGTATCGGAACGCGAACGCCAGGGTCCGATTTTCATTACAACATTCGGGCCTTTAGCGATGAAAGCACCGGCGTTGTTTTTGGTCACTCGCCAGGAGGCGGGCAGTTTGAATTTTACGCGATAGCGTTTCCAGGTCCAGTTTTTCCAACCGGCGGTCTGGGCACTTACGGGGGAAAAGGCGGGCAGTACGAAAGCCGCCATGGCGCCAATCAAAATGGCGCTGAGAAGATTTTTTCTCATTTAGAAGACTCCTGTGTCTGATGTCAGTATTGCAGAAGCGACCCACTCGTACGAATCAACTCCTACAGAGTCTTTGTTGTATTTTTTGGCGCCTGTGTTCAACCATTTTGGCGAGAAATTTAAGAAAAAAACGCGGTCCAGGCTTCCCGGCCGGGACAAGACGCCAATAATACGAAAATCGCATAAGAAATCCCGCGAATCATATGACCCGCGGGATTCAAGTTCCGCATTAAGCGGAGAATTATTGGCGCTTCCAGGCTGCCTATCGAGCCTGATTAAATGCCTTTTTGCGCGCGCAGTACGCAGGCTTCCGCCACGACGCGACCGCCCAGGAAGCGCCATACCGGCATCAGGTCCACGCCCGTAGCCACGGCGCCCGTAGCCGAGTCGGCCACGTTTGCCACGGTAGCGGCGGAGGGCAGATATCCCTTAACTTTTTCCATGATGGCCCCGGTGTGACCCTTGGCCTGATCTACGTAACCGCCCAGCGGTCCGGTGAACTGACCCATGACTTCCTTGGCCTGACCCAGACCGGCCGCGCCGATGTTGCCCATGGAACCCAGTTTGGAGGTAATATCCCCGTCCTTACTCTTCATCAGTTTTTCGACGAGATCCGCGCCGCCTTCGACCAGGTTGTCGGTGAAGGGCAGAGCCACTTCCGCTACGCCGTAGTACAGCGCCAGTTCCTGACCGGCCGGAGTTTCACGGTAGAGGCTGATTTTCTCACCGATTCCGCCCGGATACATTTTGTAGATCATGTAGGCCAGACCGGCTGCTTTCAGGGCCGCGTCGGTGGCTTGCTGGGGATCCGCTTCGAAGGTACGCTTGGCTTCGCTCTTGGAACCGAACAGGGAGAAAAGATTTTTCACGCCCGTGTAGATACTGATACCGGCATCCGCCGTATCCAGCGCGTCCGCCACCCAGATGGCGCTCTTCATTTCATCGGACTTGGACAGTTCCTTGGCGCGCTCGTAAACATCCGGGTCTCCCCCGGCCAGGCGATTGTTGGCGCCTTTCAAGTCATTATAGAAAACGAAATCGGGTCCGCCGGGAACTACGGAGAAGATACCACTACACAGTTTAACCGTGAGATCTCCCTCATTGAATTGACCCAGCACATCCTTTAGATTATTATCCGGCATATTATAACCTCTCCTTGAATTAGTCCCGCGGCTTTATTAAGCAAAGTTCATGAAATTCGCGCAAGCCCGCGTTCTTTCGGAAAATAGTTGGAATTATTAAACTTTGCGGCGACTTCTCCGCGCAAGTTCGGGATTCAATCTAACGAATCCAAAAAATCCGTCAACCGGGATTCGGTGGAGGGGGTCGAATCGCCCTATAAACAATCGAGCTTTCGCGTCAGCGCGTGGGGAGCCGTGCCGTCTTCTCCGAAACCGGCGGCGTAGAGATTGCCGGCTGCGTCTCGAACGAAGGCCCGGGCCTCGGAGGCCTGGCCGGCGACGTACTGAAAATCGTCCATTGTGCTCCAATTGCCTC
>CAZGYS010000065.1:0-10227 GCA_964530305.1 uncultured Leptospiraceae bacterium | reverse complement strand
GGAATCGCCCCGGCGAATCAGCCAGTGCTCCTTGGAGGAAGCATCCCGGCCACGTCCCGCCACATAAGGTCTATCCAGCAGGTCCACGCCCCCGGCATTGGCCAGGTGGAACTGGGCCGGCTCATAGAGAAACTCGTCCGCCGTCTTCCAGGTCAGTCCCAGGTCGGAGCTCCGACGAACCTTCCAGTGACCATCGCTCGCGCCCTCGACGGCGCCCACCACGTAGATATCGCCGGTGAGGGTTTCGAAGATACCGGCGGCGGTGTCGGGCGAACTTACGTCCACATTGAAGCGCTCCACCGTATTCCAGGTCAGGCCCCCGTCGGAACTCGAACGCGTCTCCCAGAAGCCCGAGGCCAGGGTATTGTCCAGATACATGCCGGCGGAGAAGAGCGCGCCCGAACTATGTGCCAGGTTGGCCTGGGCCACGCCGAAGTCGATGGGGTTCAGGCGATGGTCGTCCGTTGTGCCCCAGACCAGACCGTCGTCCACGCTCAAGCGCGACATCCAGCCGATGGGATTGCCGCTCGCGCCGGAGACCAGCACGCGACCGGGCCCGGCCATTGTAATGGAGGTCCCGAGCGCCTTGCCGGCATCGAAGTCCATAACCGTGGTCCAGTTCAGACCGTTTACATCACCCCGGCGCACCAGCCAGCGACAGTCCTGCGTGGAGAACGAACCCCCGCCGCAGCCCGTCACCCAGGGGCGACCGGCCGAGTCCACGGTAATATCCAGCGCCGCCGAGTCCTGGCCGGAGTTCAGTTGAAAGTCGTCCACCGTGGTCCAGGTAATACCGCCGTCCAGGGAGCGCCGAACGATCCAGTGCATCACGTCCCCCGCGTCCTTCGCGGCGCCCACGACATAGACCGCGGTGCCGGAAGCGGCCAGACCGAAGTAGAGCGCGCCATTGCCCGAGTTGAGTTGAAAGTCATCCACCGTACGCCAGGTGTCCCCCGGTTGGCAACGGCCATAGAGCGCCAGGTTCAAGGCGGGGTTGCAATCGCCGTCGGTTGAGGCGCAGGGAATATCGCCGCAGGCGAAAGTCGCCCCCAGCAGAAGCATTGCCCCGATACGAAATAGAATTTTTGTCGTTGAAGTTTTCATAAGTTCAAAATGCGATTTGGAAGCTCACGCGTAGACCATCGCCGGGAGTAATCGCCAGGCGGCGGGTGCTTTCGCGCCCGAATTGGAAATACGCGTCATATAAATTCCAACCATACAGTCCCAGCACGAGCGTCGTGCTCAGGCGATTGCGAAGGCGGGTCCGGTTGCGCGCTTCCCGGGTCGACGCCAGCGCGCTCGAAGTCGCGGCAAAGGCGATTGCATCCAGCTTGGGCGCGGAAGGTCGCCCCAGCAGAGCCTGCCCCGCCGGCGAAAAGACGAGAAAGTTCGTGGAAGCCTGGGAGTAATCGCCCGCCGCGTCGCGATAGTCCCGGGCATAACGATTCATAAAGAACGCGCCGGCCAGAAAGGCCGAGCCCAATCGCACGCCCCGCCGCGAACGATCACCGTAGTACTGCCCCCACCCGGGAAGGAGCGCCGAGCGCCACAAAGCGCCCAGGGCCGTCTTGCGTTCAGCCGCGGGAACCCCGGTTCGCCCCGCGGGCTTGAGGGCTCGCGCCGCGCTACGGCTCCGCGCGCGACGACTCCCGCGTTTCACGCGCCGCGCCCGGCTCACTTTTCTACGCGCCCGCGTCGTCCGGTTTCTTTCGTAGGTAATTTCCCGGATGTTGCGCTTATAGATGACGCGCATCCGCCGCCCCGTTTTCAGGCGAATCGCATCGCTGGTCTGGCTCACCACTCGCCCGCGCACAACCCGCCCATTGCGGAGCTTAACGCGATCGGCCCGGAGACCGCCGACGCGCCCATCGAGCACGGGCCAAAGGGCCAGAGCAAGCAGCGCAATGACCAACCAGGCCGCCGGTCGAAGCCCGCGCGGCGGGAACGAGTGTTGTAACGAATCGCCCTTCATTTATGAGCACAACAGGTGCCGAGAAGGATGGTTGATCATTTTTTTGGGTGAATTTGGACGTTATTTTGGCGCGATATTCAGCGGATTGCGGAATGGCCGGGGAGGAAGCTGGTACAACTTAATAAACAAATCAGATAAAATGTCTTGACTTATCTCTAGAGGAAGCGTTAAAGTTGGCGAAATATTATGAGTTTAGAAGAAGCGGAAAGAAGAATTGCTACGGAAAAGGAAAAAGGCGAAAGAAACCTTGATCTCTCCGGCCTTGGCCTGACCACTTTACCGCTCTCAATAGTACAGTTGAGAGATTTACGTAGATTGAGCGTTGAAGAAAATCGATTACGTATTCTACCTGAATTTCTAGGAGAACTCACGAATTTAACCATACTAGATGTTGAGGAGAATGAACTGGAGGAGTTGCCAAATTCGCTCGGCAATCTATCCAACCTCAGAATCCTGTATGCGAGGCGAAATCTTTTGGCGACCCTGCCGGGTTCATTCCAGCACTTAAATAATCTTGAGGAAGCTTATCTGGGCTACAATAAATTTACGAAGCTACCAGAAGCAATTTGCGAATTAGAAAATTTGGAATCGTTGGATGTCAGAAGCAATAAATTAGTTGAGCTACCAGTGGCGATAGGGGGTCTCAAGAAATTACGAGAGCTGTATGCAAACAACAATGAGCTGACGACAGTCCCTGAATCACTCACTGATTTAGAGAGTTTACAGGAACTAAATCTCGGTTCCAATAGTTTGAGCTTCATGGCGGGTTTTTTCGATAAATTATCAAACCTAAGGACAGTATCGCTCTATGACAATCGGTTTAGCACCCTTCCGAAAAGCCTACAAGACTTGAACAACTTGAGAAGGCTGAATGTCGACAATAATCTGCTAGATACGTTACCCGATTGGTTAAAAAAACTTACACATTTGATACGAATAGACGCTGACAACAACAAGTTTGACACATTTCCAGCCCAATTACTGGAGTTAAATGATTTAGAAGAATTATTCTTAAATGGGAATAATCTGACAACTTTACCAGAGTCTATTCATTCCCTACAAAGTTTACATACATTACAAATCAGGATGAACAATCTGAAATCGCTGCCCTCATCGCTCGGACACATAACGAGTCTACGAGAATTACTTTTGGACAGCAACCAATTGCAATCTATACCGGAATCCCTCACACGGCTTGATTCGCTGGCCACTTTGCTTCTCGATGAAAATCCCCTTAACCCAGAACTTGAAGCAGCTTATAAACAAGGCCTTGACGCCGTCTTCGAATACCTTCGCTCCAAACAAACCGAATCCACTCAGCTTAACGAAGCCAAGCTGGTCCTCGTAGGCGAAGGAGAAGTCGGTAAATCCAGCCTCCTGCGCGCTCTTCGCGGCGAGGAGTTTATTGACGGACTCGACACAACACACGGCGTCGAGATCAAACCGGTCAAGACTCTCGATTCAGAAGGCGCGGAACTAACCTTGAACTGCTGGGATTTTGGTGGACAGCCTGTCTATCGACCCACGCATCAGTTGTTCTTTAGTTCACCCGCGGTCTATCTCGTCGTGTGGAAACCGCGCCAGGGGCCCCAGCAAGATCGTGTTAAAGAGTGGATCGATCTGGTAAAGAACCGCGCGCCGGATGCTCGCATTATCGTCGTGTCCACTCATGGAGGTCCGGGCCAGCGACTACCGGACATCGATCGCGCGGAGCTTCTGGATTTGTACGGGCATGACTTGATCGCCGGCTTTCACCAGATCGACAGCAAACCCGACGACGAAACTGAAGAGAGAACCGGGATCGAGGAATTGCTGGAGGCCATCGCGACGGCGGCGGCCGCATTCCCCGAGACGCGCAGGAAGGTAGCGAAGCGCTGGTACGACGCGCGAACAGCATTGGCGAATACGGGCGCTCCATATCTATCACTTGAAAAGACCCTGGCGATTTGTCACGAACACCAAATGAGCGCCGAAGAGGCCGACGCGTTCGTAAAGGTAGAGCATCGCCTGGGGCATATCATTCACTACGAGAATGACGAAACCCTGGGCGATATCGTCATACTCAAGGCGGAATGGTTGGCCACCGCATTCAGTTATGTCCTCGATGATCCGGAGATACGCGAATCCAACGGCCTGGTGACCCTGAAAAGGCTCGGTAAAGTCTGGAACGACCCGTCTCGTCCCGCGGAAAATCGCTATGCTCCGGAGTTACACCGAATTTTCGCCAGCTTGATGGACCGATTCGACTTGTCCTATAAAGTCGAGGAACACCCGGCGAAGCCCGCAGAACCATGCATTCTTATCAGCCAGTTAGTGCCCGACACGCGGCCCGAGGAATATATGACCGAAGTCTGGCCCGAGCAGCCCGAAGCGGGAGACCGAGAGCAAACTCAAATCTGCACCATCGTCGACGAACGCGGACAGTCCGAGCCGGCCACGGGCATTTTTTACCAGCTCATCGTTCGCCTGCATCGCTATTCGCTGGGACGAGAAAATTTCGCCCAAAGCGTTCATTGGAAACGTGGCCTGGTTCTGGACGATAACGCAAACGGCCGCGCGCTTCTCGAACACAAGGGCAATGATATTCGCATTCGAGTGCGAGCCTCATATCCGGAGGGGTTCCTCTTCGAGCTTTCGAAAGCCGTCAAGGTTCTCATTGAAAGTTTCTGGCCCGGCTTGAAGTGCGATATTCTGGTACCCTGCGTGGAGCCCTGCGGCCGGGGCAAGCCTGGAGCTCATCGCTTTCGCGTCGAGCGTTTGCGTGCACTGCGTAAGCGCACGACACACGATATGTGCGACACGTGCCATGAGATGCAGGATATAGATCAATTGTTGCGCAATGTACCGCCGCCGCCGCCGGAGACTATTGAACAACTGAATCCGGTAATCGCCGAGGTCCAGAGCTCCCTTGATATGATGGCCGACAATCAACGCAAATCATTGCTCCTGCAGCAAGAGTTAAGCGCTGAATTGCGTCGAGTCTCCGGCCAGATTAAGGAATTACGCCTATTCGTCCTCAATGCGTTTCAAGACGAAGCCCGCGAAGGTCCGCGGTTATTCAGCATTGAAGCCGTGCCGGGCAAGAAATACGACCCGCGCCGACTGTTCGGCGAGAAGTATCGCCTGATTCTCTGGTGTGAATATACCAACTTACCAATGTGGAAACTTAATCCTGATGGGGATGAGCAGGGCGTGTACGAATTCGAGCTGACGCGAGAATGGCTTCGGCGAGCCGGACCATATATTAAGTTCGCGCTGAGAACACTCTCTCTGACCGTTCCCATGGTGGTGCCGGGCCTTAAGCTGGAGCTGGACGACGCGGAATATAAGGAAATCCAGGAACGACTTGATTTCGGGAAAAACGTCCTTTCAAGCTCCGTCAAGGCCGGAGCAGAGCTCAATGAGTTAGTGGGGAAGCGCGGAGAAAATTATCAAGGCTCCTTGCCGGCCGAGGAACTGTCCGGAAAGCGCGCGGAAGGCGCATCCCTGCGCTGGCTGCAGAATTTTCTCAAGGAGAAAGATCCTACCTTCGCCGACCTGCTCAGAATCATGGACCGCAATGGCGAGTATCGCTGGATTCATCCCAGATACAAGCAGGACTTCATGGATAAATACTAGGTAGTCTCAGTTTCTACTCCCAAAAACCGCCCCACAAGAAACGATTGCCGTAACTCGGCCCGGCCTGATACCGTCTTAACTTCATATCATGGCGGGCCAAATACAGAGGTTCTTGAACGCCGGGATCGAACCGTCGGAAGTATCCCCCGAATTCATGCGGCGGATTCGGCTGATCACCATCATGTCCGTCGCCTTTTCCCTGGTGGGCATTCCCTTCTTCTTCCAATACCTGTCCATGGGCGTGCCCATCATAGCCGCGGGGGTGGTGGTTTCGATTCTAATCGGAGTGCTCAACCTGTGGCTTCTACGGCGATTTCGTCGGCCGGAGTTGTGCGGTCATATCGGCACCCTGATCGTCTACTTCATGCTGGTGCTCAGCAACTGCGTCTCGGGCGGCTTCTATGATCCCAATTTCGCATGGCTCTACGTGATTCCGGTGGTGGCCGGATTCGTGGTCAATATTCGCGCGGTCTTTATTTATTTCGGGCTGGTCATCGTCACCACCCTGGCATTCTTCACCCTGCCCTACCTGGGAATTCGCGTCCCGGATTTGATCCCCGGGGAACACCACGCCCTCCAGAGCCTGTTCAATCGCCTCGCGGCACTGGTGGCCATAACCTTCCTGGTGGTGGGCTTCCTGGTGGAACGCCTGCGCGCGGAGATGAAAATCCAGCACACGCGCGAAGACGCCGAGAAAGCCAGCCAGGCCAAGAGCGAATTTCTGGCCAACATGAGCCATGAGATTCGCACGCCCCTGAACGCGATTCTGGGCATGGGGGAACTCTTGAGCGCGTCCCAGCTCAAGCCGGAGGAGCAACGCTACCTTTCCATCATGCGCAACGCGGGCGACAACCTCCTGGAACTGGTCAACGACATCCTGGACATCGCCCGCTTCGAATCCGGTAAGCTGCAACTGGAATCCATCGTCTTCGAACCGGAGACCATCCTGCGAAATACCGCGGACATGCTGGCCCTGGGCGCGCGGGAAAAGAACCTGGAATTCGCGCTTACCATGGACCCCCGCATTCCCAAACGCCTGCTGGGCGATCCCACTCGCCTCAGACAAATTCTAATCAACCTGCTCGGCAACGCGGTCAAGTTTACCGAGCAAGGTGAAATCGAATTAAAGGCCGAACTCTACACGGGCGAAGACGGCGAGCAAAACTCGGACCGGACGGACGGAGAAGTAGTTCGGTTGCAGTTCCTGGTGCGGGATACGGGCATCGGCATTCCCATCGAAAAATGGGAACAGGTCTTCGACGCTTTTACTCAGGCGGATGAATCCACCACGCGTCGCTTCGGCGGTTCGGGCCTGGGCCTGGCGATTGTCTCGCGGCTGGTGGAATTGATGTCGGGTCGCATTCGCGTCATGAGTATTCCCGACGAAGGCAGTACTTTTCACGTCACCCTGCCGTTCCAGGTCGTCGCGCCCGAGGACGGCGCGAATACTGAACCGACCCAGGAAGACGTCGGCGACATGCGCGTTTTACTTCTGGACGAAGACTATGGTTCGCGCGTTCTCATAAGCGAATATCTACGCAATACGAACATCACCCTCACCGCGGCGGACGGTCCCGAAAAATTCCTGGACGATGCCGAAAGCCGGGAGGCCTACCACGTCGTTCTGCTGGAGTACCGCATGGCGGCTCGGGACGGTTTCGATTTGCTGCGTCGCCTGCGCTGGTTGCCGGCTTTGCAGGGCGCCGATTTCATGTTGATTGGCTCCGAGGATCCCGCCGCCGGCATTCGCGAACTGGGCATTCGCCGGTATCTCGTGAAGCCCGTGGGCAAAAAGGAACTGCTGCACGCCCTTACCGAATCCCATGGACGCTCGGCGGTGCCGTCCGACTCCCTGCGCATCCTGCTGGCGGAAGACAATGAGGACAATCGCCTGCTGATTCAGGCCTTTCTCAAGAATACGCCCCATGAAGTGGAGTACGTGGGCGATGGAGCGCAAGCCGTGGAGCGCTATCGCGCAAGCGAATATGATTTAATATTAATGGACATCCAGATGCCGGTCCTGGACGGCCTGGCGGCCACGCGCAAGATTCGCGGGCTGGAAAAGGAAAACGGGGAACGACGCGTGCCCATACTCGCCCTAACCGCCCACGCCCTGCGAGAGGAAGTGGAAAAAAGCCTGAACGCCGGCTGCGACGCCCACATCAGCAAGCCCATCAAGCGCACCGAGCTGTTGCGCATCATCGCCCACCATGGGCGTCGGCCCGCCTTAAGCTAGGTCCGACTTCTTGTCCGCCATGCCCTTCATGGCCATGATCGTGGAGAGGGAAACCGCGCAGAGCTTTTCGACGCCGTCCCGATTCACGAAGACTTCGCCGGTTACGACCATCAGGGTTTTGCCCGGCCGGGTCACCTGAGCCCGAGCTCGTAGTTCGGTGCCGTCCGCCGGCGCCGTAAGATTCAATTTGTATTCCACGGTGAGCACCGAGCAATCCGCCTCCATCAAGCTGAAGGCCGCGTAACCGCAGGCACTGTCCACGATGGCGCCGGTCACGCCCGCGTGGAAAAAACCGTGCTGCTGGGTCAGGTCTTCCCGAAAAGCCGCCCGGATCTCGCAGAGACCGGGCTCCAGTGCCGTCATTTCCGCGCCCAGGAGCGTCATGAACGGCTGCCTGGAGAAACTATCGCGGACTTTCGCCTCATAATGTGGATCTCGGGGTTTCAGTTCCATGGTTTCCTCCTGAATCCTTCCCAGCTTCAAGGCCGAAGGGGCATTTTCAAGGGGAATCGCCCTGGAAATTTTTTTCCGCGGGGCCCGCGCCCGCCCGGTTTATGTCACACCCGCCTGATATAAATGTCCCCATCAGCCGCTCAACAGGGAGCGCAGGGAGACGAAAACATGGAACAAACCGCACAAAACACCGCCCGCAAACAACTTGCCGCAAGCGCCATGGACCTGGTGGCCGAGGACCTGCTGATGAGCCGCTTCGGCGGAGAAGTCGTCATGACCGGTTCCGAGGTTACCGCCGACGTCAGCCCCATGATGGCCGGAGTACTGAAAGCCATCCGCAATGACAATCGCGCGGCTTAATGCGCGGCGCAAGTGCCGTCGCGGCGAATATAGTGAGCCCGCGTAGTCGTGGGACCACGCTCGTCGAATTCCGAAAAACGCCGGGTCGTGGATGAGATGGCCGAACCACCCGTGAGCGCGGACGAAATGGTAAAGACGGGAAAGGTGAAATGTCGGCGCGCGTTGCCGGCCGAAGTCACGTCGAAGAACGCGTCCCGCGTGGAAGCCGAAGGCGATTGCAGGGGTTGATATACCGAATCAATGGCCGCGAACTCCGCCGCGCTGGGACCCGTAGTATCCGTCACCGAGGCGAACATTATATTACTCGTACTGTCCGTATGCTTCAGACCAAGGCAGTGCCCGATTTCATGAATGACCACGGCCAGTTTACGACTTTCGCCGACCAGACTTTCCTGATAAGAACGCCGCAGGATGGCCGTCGTCTCCAGAATCTCCCCCGTGTTGAAAAACGTAGTGAAGCACACGCCGATGATGGTCGGATCCGAAAAAGGACAGGACGCACGCAGGGTATCGCTGACCCCCGCGGCCGCGCAACCTTCATCGGCCCAGGTAATCCAGTTGGGCGGATCCGAGGCCGTCGAACCGCCGCCCTCCACGCGAGAAGTGCCCACCAGATCCGTGCGTAGTCCGATTTGCCAGGCACTGAGCGCTTGAGAGGCCCGCACGCCGGCGGAATTGAACTGGAGAATCGTGGGCAGGGAAAACAAAAGGATGCCCGAATTGCCGTCGTCTTCCAGCAGGGGCGCCAGGCCGCAACGATCCCCGCCCGACAGGCAAATGCCGCAATTCAGATTGGCGCCCGCGCCGCCCAGGGCGAGACCCGAAAGAAGAATGATGGAAAGAAATCGCCTGGTAACGCGGAAAAACATGGGGCGCGGTCTTATGAATCATTAGACTCATTTTTTCAATCCAAATAACGGTACCCCCGCCGGAAAATCCATCACTCCGCGGCGGGCAATTCCAGCACCAGGATGCGCCGATTGCCCCGGTCGGCAATCAAGAGCCGCTCTTCGCGGACGAGCACCCCCACCGGCCGGTTCAGGCCTTGCGCGTTCAGTCCCGCGTAATTGGCATGAGCCGACGTAAAGCCCGGTTGTCCCACCACCAGATCCGCCGCCTGAAAATTTTCCCCGGGAATGGAGTTCCAGATCAGGACGCGGTTATTGCTCGTGTCGGCTACGAACAAGCGCCCCTGGTGAGTAAACACGTTCGTGGGTTCCTTCAGGGTATTCGCCCCGGGCGATGCTCCTCCCGCGTTGGCCGTGGTGGACGCGAAATCGGGCTGCCCCAGCACGACGTCCGCCGGCGTTTGAATACCGGTCGGCAAACTATTCCAGATAAGCACGCGATTATTCGCCGTGTCGGCCAGGAAAAGGCGCGTGCCGTCTGAATGCACGCCGGCCGGCCCGGAAACCCCGGTCGTCCCGGCCGCGCCCGTCGCGGTGGTGAAGTTCGGCTGGCCCAGCACTCCGTCGGCCGGCGCCTGGTTCGTTCCCGGCGCGGTGTTCCACAGCAGCACGCGCTCATTGGCCGTGTCCGCGACAAACAAACGACTCCCGCCGGAAAAAACGCCGAAGGGCGAAGCCAG
>CAZGYS010000064.1:0-16560 GCA_964530305.1 uncultured Leptospiraceae bacterium | reverse complement strand
AAGTTACGTCGTTTGGTAAGTGGGTTTTGTACGGAGTGGTTGCTCATCGTAGAGCTTTTTGAGCTTTCTTTCGGTTACGTTCATCGTAGCTGGAAGCGTCCGGGAAATTCCCGGAGGAGAATCGAGTCTTCGACGGAGGGAATTTTCCGGACGCATGCGAATCCCCTGGACTCCAAACGCTTTCAAAATTCGCCTTGACGTCCGTCATTGGAGTTCCGTGTATACATATACCGGTATATGTATACTAAATGGAGAGTCCCATGCTGGAATTGATTCGACAACCGTGGCCCTGGTACGTGGCCGGGCCCTTGATTGGCCTGTTCGTGCCCTTGCTTTTACTATTTGGACGCGCCTTCGGTATTTCGTCCTCCCTTCGACATTTGTGCGCCCTGGTTCCCGGCGCGAAAAACATCGAGTACTTTCGTTATGATCTAAAGAGCCGCGGGGTCTGGAATCTCTTGTTCGTGCTGGGCGTGGTCATCGGCGGATTTATCGCCGCGAATTTTCTCTCGGAGCCCGGCGATATTCGCATCGCGGAAAAAACGAAAGCGACCCTGGCGGGAATGGGCATCGGCGGTCAAGGAGGCCTGGCGCCGCGAGAAATCTTTCGCCTGGAAAACCTGGCTACCCTGAATGGATTTCTATTCATGATTGTGGGCGGCTTTCTCGTCGGGTTCGGAACGCGCTGGGCGGACGGGTGCACTTCCGGTCACGGCATCACCGGTATGTCGACTTTTCAAAAGGCCTCGGTCGTGGCCTTGATTGGTTTTTTCCTGGGCGGTTTACTGATCTCCCACGTCGCCTATCCCGTTCTTCTAAAGTAAGAGGTCACCATGAATACAATTGTACGCAATATCGCTTATCTGGTGCTGGGAATTTTCTTCGGGATCATTCTTTTCAAATCCGAGGTCATTTCCTGGTTTCGCATTCAGGAAATGTTTCGCTTCCATTCCTTCCACATGTACGGCGTCTTGATGGGCGCCATGGTCGTGGGTTCCATCTCGGTCCTGCTTCTCAAGAAGTTCATGGCCATGCGCGGCCGCGAACTGGACATTCCGGAGAAACCCCTGACGAAGGGTACGCTGGCCGGTGGTTTTATTTTCGGAATGGGGTGGGCCCTGACGGGTGCTTGTCCCGGGCCCATTTACGCGCTCATGGGCGGCGGCTACTGGGCTTTCATGGCCGTGTTCGCCAGTGCCCTGGGCGGCGCCTGGCTCTACGGCATGCTGCGCAATCGCCTGCCCCATTAAGGATTGGCGCGCGATTGCGATTTCAAAGTTAAGGAGTCCAGCGGCGATACATAAAGCGCAGGGTGCCTTCTTCGTACTTACCCTTAACATCGACATAGACCATGTGAAATGCATCGCCGGTGCGCGAAAATGTACCGGTAGCGTGCACTTGCACCGTTCCCTCGGCGGGGCGAAAGGCGATGTTGCGCCAGCTTTCGCCGTCGGCTGAATACAGCGCATAGAGTCCGGCCCCGGGCGGAGACTCCAGGCGATTTTCGCTCAGAACCATGAAGCGGCCGTTGTGGGCGTGCAGGTTCGTCCACTCATTCCAGATCTTGAGCACGCGGGGCGCGATGACGGTGGGACCGCCTCTCAACGCGCCTGCTCCATCCAGGGTGTGGGCGCGTAGCGTATAGTCGGGGGTTTTGCCCGCCCATTGATAACCGTCGATGAGCACGGTCTTGTTCCTGGAATGCTCGGCCGCGAAGGGGTACGTGGTCAAACTCTCGTGGCCCTGGACGCGTACGCGATTCCAGGGGCCGCTGCCCGCGTCGAAGCGCTGGTAGTGGGAATACTGCCAGCCGTCCAGGTGTTCTTGAATTAAGACGTGCAGGAGAGCTCGCGTGGTATAGAGAACCGGGCGCCCACTGCGCATGGAATAATGCCGCCAGCCCTCCGGCGCGATATTGTTCCAGCTCTTGCCGTCCGCGGACTCAAGCAAATAGACGCGATTGGCCGGACTTGATTTCTCGTCGCTTGCGAAGAGCGTGTAGAATTTACCATTGTGTACGCGAAGGGTGGGCATGACGAATCGACTCATGCGCGGTTTACCGAGAATGCGAATGGGCGTCGCTTCGCTGACTCCGGTGGGAGGGTGAATGGAGGCGTAAATGGGAGCGGGGCCTTCCTGCTGTAGAACGATATGCCAGAAACCGTCATGGAAGACGGGTTTGGACATATTGATCAGTCCCTGTGATTCCAGGGCCGCCGCCACGTATTTCCAATCCTTGCCGCCGTTGGAACTACGGGCCATGGTGAACTCCGCGTTTTCGCGTTTGCCGGCGCGATCTCGGCGAACGCTCACGTAGAGCACGTCCAGGTTGTTGCCGTCGGCATGCATGCCCAGAGGGAAGAGGGCCGGGACCTTCTTGCGATCCTTTTGATAGTAGATTTCCACGGGTTCGGACCATCCGCTCTTCGTCTGGGGCGTGAGGGGAGCCGTGATTAGCAGCGAGAAGGACAGCAAGGCCGGGAGGGCGAGGCGAAAGGTTTTCATGGACTGAATATGTTTCAGCTCCGGCGACGGTCAATTTAATTTATGACCAGGCACGGGGAGTTTTGCGCGCGATTGCGGGTGATGTCGTTTCGTTTAGAAGGCCAGGTATTGCTGGGGCTCCGGCGGACGCAGGAAGTAGTGTTCCGGCGCGAAGTATTGCCAGATCTCCTTGAAGGATTCCCACCAGAGTTTACGGTAATAAGAGCGATCGTACTCCACGCGGCCCCGCGCGAAATTCAGTTCGGCCAGTTCCTCGGAAATGTAGCGTCTTTCCTTGTCCGGATGGGCGCGGTCCAGAACCAGATAGCGAATTTTTTCTCCGGCCTGCACGTGCACGTCGTGCTTTTGGAGTTGCTTCATGGAAAGGCTGGTGCCGTTGGCCACGCGATACTCGTCCGCGCCCTTGCTCGCCGTTTTACGCGTGAGCAGATTACGCCAATCCGCCGCGCCGCTTTCCAGGGTTTCGTCGTGATTCGTGAATACGGCGTGCATCTCATCGTGTCTTTCGCGCAATTGGCGAACGCTTTCGGATTTACGCATGAGTTCCAGCAATTCGAGCTGTCCCTCGCGAATGAAGGTCGGCATGTCCTTGCGTCTGGCGGCGATACCGCGATACTTCATTTCTCCATTGGTAAAGCGTCCCAGATAACGATTTACCACCGGTAGTTCCGGGTCCATGCGCGAAGGCAAAAAGATTACCCAGGAGTAAACACCGTCCATGCCCATCTCAATGCCCGTGGCTTCGCCGATTTCGCTCCGCACGCGCGTCAGTTCGTCCTCGTTCAGGGGAGCGTGGTCGGGTTTGTGAATAAAGAGGCTGTCCGTGATGGCGTGACTGATTTCGAAACCGTGCTCCTCGGCAATCTCCTTGGCCGTGAGGAGTTTTTCGCGTCCGAAGGCGGTCACGCTTTCGTGGCTTTCGATGCGCCCGAACTTGGCGTTACGAAAGCCCAGATATCCGAAGGAAGTCACCAGCATCCACTTGAGGCTGCTCTGACGCGATTCATAGCCTTCGCGCTCCGCTCCCGCGGTTTCGCGCATGCGTCCCTTGTAGTAGGCTCGTCGCGCCAGCACGTGTTCCAGGGCCTCGGATACGATGCCTCGCCGTTTTTCACAGATGCGGTAATTCGCCTCGGGTACGCGAGATGAAGCATCCGGACAGCAGCGGCAATTGATGGTCTCGGGCGAAATATTGTGATTCACCATGATGCTGGGATACATCTGGCTGAAGTCTATTTGCGCCGTGTTTTCGCGTACGCTTTCCGAGAGGTCCCGGCCGCCCGCGCTGGGAACGAATATGAGACCGCCCTTGTCCACCGTGAGTAGTTCGTAGGCGGTTTTAGTTTCCTCAAGGGAAGACTTCTGCCAGGGAATCAGGTATTTGTTTCGCAGGGCGATGTTCGTTTCAATATTCGTCAACGCGGCGCCCGTGGAGGCTCGCGCCAGTCTCTGGATGGGCAACAGGCTCAACCGCGAAAGCTCGATGATGCCCAGGAGTTCCGATTCCTTGTAGACGAAGGAGTTCGCGGCGTCGATATGCCAGCGTCCGAAGAGCGGATACGAGGGCGCGATGTAAATCCAGCTTCCGTATGTATTGAAGGAAGAACCCCGGGTGACGATCTTGCGCGTGGTCGGAGGTTTCACGTCCCGGTCCAGAAGCAGGTGCACGCCGCTTTTTTGCGCGGCCTGAAAAAGAGCGGGCAGGATCATCTGGTCGCCGAAGGCGGACATGATGATGTCGGGGTCTTCGCGCAATAGGATTTCATTGATTGCCTCCACCAGTTTCGGGCCGGGATGTTCGCGAAATTCCCAGGAGCGACCTTCGATTTCAATGCGCAGGGGGTTTTCGGGAGAAAGCCCGAGGCGATGCCCGAGCGCCGTATTGATCTTCATTACGCGAAAGTCGGGCAGGGCGTAGTCGAAGGCGGTAATCGCCTCCAGGGATTGAATACTCTTGATGCGATTGCCCCGGGAGACCACCTGGGTTCTGCCCAGGGGGAAGATGCCCCGGGAATGCATGTAGCTTGCGGGAACGTCGATGTCCGCGTGGAAGATGTCCATCTTGCGGTACAGGGCGTAAAGCTTGCGGCGAATGCGACGAAGCACGGACGGACGCGAAATGACGATTTTCAGGGCTCGAACCGGGCGATTGGCGTAGAACTCCCGACGCGTGACCCATTCGGGAATACGTTGCAGGGCATCCAGTTCCATCAGGCGACGGATTAGTTTTTTAAGCAGATGGTCGGGACCCCGAGCGTAGATTTCGGGGTGATGTATGTCCACGTAATGGCGTACACGGCGATGGTCGTCGAGAATCCAGACATGCACTTCTTCCTCGAAATTATAGACGTCGAAGAGATAACCTTCGAAATATTCGTCGCCGTCTTTCACTCGGGCTCTCGTCCGACTTCTTGTTCAAGTTCTCGTTCGTTTTGCGCGTGTTCCAGTTCTTGCACTCGCGTTGAAAGATCGTCCACCTGCTTTTGCAGATCGATCATCATGGTCATGGCCATGGAATCGAAGGGGTTCGGATTGGCGCCCATGACTCCCGCCTGTAATTGCTTGCGGGCGACGCGAAATAAACGATCAAAGAGATCCTGGTCCCGCTTACGCAGAGCTCTTCTGAAGCGGCTGAAGCGCTCCTCCATCAGCTCCAGTTGCATGGAATACGGAAGCAGGGTTCTGCCCATTATAGCCACTCCATTGTTCTACTCTTCGATTGCGCGCCATGCCGCGGTCCGGTGACGCCCCGGCGAGCGGGCGATTGTTCACGCGCTCACGGCGCAGGGTTTTGATTTCGTTGTCCGCCCGTAGTTCCCATACGGTATCCATGTCCCGGCGCAGGCGTCGGACCGCGGCTTCGTAGCGCGGGTTCGAATGAGCGGTTCGTTCCACGAAAATCATGGGAATGGATTCGGCGCGCATGGAGGCGATAAGCGAAAACAGCTTGTTTAAAAGAAAGGCGCCTTCGTCCTGATTTACGTCTCCGTCGAAGAACTGTTTACACGGTGCCAGGAAGAAGTGAAACTCGCGGCGAGCGGCTTCACGTTCCAGGATTTCATGCAGGGCATCCAGGGTTTGATAGGGCGTGAAGGCTCTTCTAACCCTGATCTCATGCAGGAGCCCTTCCGGTTGCAGTCCCCGGGCCATGGCTTCGTCGGCCAGCGCGAAGGCGTTGAAGCGCATGGCGCAATCAATATTATTTACGCGAAGACCTCGAGAGGCAAGTTCCGTTTGCCAGGTGAAGGCCGCGGCGAAAACCCCCGCTTGCCCGGTTAAGAGGCCGGAGAGATCTCCGCTCCTGGCGCGAAGCTCTTGCGTGCCGTGGTTCGCGAATTTCATGTCGACAGAGTCGATTTGCACTAATCGCATGACAAGCAAATAAAAGACGGGCGCTTTGCGCGAAGGGATTTTTTTAAGAAAACTTAATATCCTGCATCGCCGCGAAACAATATTCATGAATCCGGGCCCGTCGGCGTAGAATAGTTCAGATCGCCTTGAATATTTCGAACATTCGCCCGCATACAAATTGACGGTTCCCACCCCTGCCTTCGGATCGGACGGACACACGGCTCTTCCATGCACGCATTCATGGACTCAACCATGAGCGTCCGGACGGGTCTCTACTACCGCGAAACAATTGAGGTCAAACAATGAAACTTTCAGGCAAGACCATTCTCATCACCGGAGGATCCAGCGGCATCGGACTCGAGCTGGCCCGTCGTCTTATCGAGCACGGCAACAAGGTGATTATCACGGGGCGCGACGCGGCCAAACTCAACAAGGCCGAAAAGGAACTGGGCCGCGTGGCAACCATTCAAAGCGATGTCAGTGATCCCAAACAGATAGAGAAGCTGGCCAAAAAGATCGAAAAGGAATTCCCCGATCTGAATATTCTCATCAACAATGCCGGCGTCATGTTCACAATCAACCTGCAGAACCATGATCTGAAATTGGACCAGTTGACGCGCGAAATCGACATCAACGTGAAGGGCCCCATCATGATGGTGGATCGCTTTTTACCCCTTCTGAAAAAGAACGGGACGAGCGCCATCGTTAATGTAAGCTCCGGGCTGGCCTTCGTGCCGCTGCCCATTTCGCCGGTGTATTGCTCCACCAAGGCGGCCCTGCATTCCTACACGTTGTCCCTGCGCTCGCAATTGAAGAACACGAACGTAAAGGTTTTCGAGCTGGCGCCGCCGGCGACCAAAACCGAACTGCTGGATGAATTCGCCGAGGGTGATATGGAAGGCGTCTCCATCATGACCGTGGAGGACATGGTCCAGGATTTCATGAAGGGTTTCGAAAAAGACAAATTCGAAATTCGACCCGGCCAGGCCAATCAATTGCGCTTCATGAATCGCCTTGCTCCCGGCTTCATTCACGCCCAACTGGCCAAGACCGTCGACGGCATGCATAAACAGCCCTGAACTTGATGCAGCCTTGAGTCGGACTAATCTAGAATGGATTCAGCCGGTTCGCCGATATAGAAGCCCTGCGAAAATTCGATGCGCAGGTGTTGAACGATGTCCTGGATGGCGGCGGAGTGCACGAATTCCGCCACCACCCGGGCATGCATGCTGTGCGCGAAATCGGCGATGGCCCGGGCGATTTTATAGCTGTTGGAATCCACGTCCAGACGGCGGATAAACGAACCGTCAATCTTAATGAAGTCCGGTTTCATCTCCATGACGCGCGCGAAATTGGAGAACTCCTTCCCGAAATCGTCCACGGCAATCTTGAAACCCATTTCCCGCAGCTTGCGCGTAAACTCGAACAGACCCGATTCGGATTCATCGCTCACGTCCTCCAGGATTTCGAAGGTGACTCGAGCCGGATCGATACCCGTGGACTTCAACTTGTTCTCCATTAGATTCATGAACGCGTCCTGCGCCAGGTCCTCCGAGGAAAAGTTAACGGCGAATCGTGCGTCCTTGTCCTTGAAGTAATCGAAGCAACGATCGATCATGCGAATAGTCAGGTGCGAAAAGTAGCCCGTTTGTCGCGCCGCTTCCAGGAAACGGTGGGGCATGATCAGGCCTTCCTCGTCCTCCATGCGCATCAGGCATTCGTATTTTTCGATTTTGCCGGTGGTGTTGTTTCGCATGGGCTGGAAGTAGGGAATTATACGATCCTGTTCCAGCGCAGCCTTTACTTTCATGGCCCAGTAAAGGTCATCGCGATAGCGCGCTTCCATGTCGATGGTCTTACGATACACCGAAAAACGCCCGCGCCCCAGCTTCCGGGCCGACTTTAAGGCCATGGTGGACTTTTTCATGAGGTCCGTGTTTTCGCCTTCGACCATGCCGGCTGAAAAGCTTATGTTAATGTAGATTTCATTGTAGATGACCGGATCCAGGTTGAAGTAGGTTTTGATCTTGCTTTCCAGAAAATCCAGGTTCAGGGGCGAATCCTTTACCAGCACGGCGAACTCGTCCGCGTTGACGCGATACAGCTCCGCGTTGGGGAAATCGCCGTCTTCCAGCACGGCCGTCCGCAGATGGCCCACGACCTTGCGTAGCACGAAATCGCCGGCGGCGTGTCCGTAAGCTCCGTTGATGAACGAGAAGTTGTCTACGTTGAGCAGCACGAGAATCTTTTCGCCGGCGTATTCCAGATCCGCTTCCAGCTTGCGGCGATTGTAGAGACCTGTAAAGTCATCGGTGAGGACCTGGCGCTTGATCTTTTCGTAGAGGCGTGAATTGTTGATTGAGATCGCGGCCTGATAGGAAAAAATTTCGGCCAGATACATGTCCTGGGATTGCAGGCTCTTGGATTCGGTAATGGTATCCATGTACATGATGCCGAGCAGATCGCTTTCGTGCACCAGCGGTACGCAAATCAAGGACAGGTTGGTTTTCGCGCCCTTCCATTCGAAGGGATGGTTGACGATGCGTTCGGGACGCATGCTTTCGCGTACGCCCTCGATGATGGCGCGCGAAAACTCAAAGTCCGGCGAATTCATGTCCTCGTCCTCGAGCCCCCGGCGGGCGCGGGGATTGAGCTCATCGCCCTCGGAAAAAAAGAGCACGGCCCGGTCCACTTCCAGCGAGCGTACGAGACTGGTGACGACGTGGTCCAGCAGTTCGTCCAGCTCCAGGATGGAACTGATGGCGCGATTGATGCTGAGGATTTTGTTCAGCGATGCGTTCTTGTGGCGCAGTTCGCGAGCGGCGAGGTCGAAACTTTGCTCCTGGGCGTGAAAGAGTTGCTGATCTTCCTGGCTGCGCTGAGCGGTGTACTCCTGGATGTCTTCCTGGATTTTGATGGTTTCGGCCGCGGTGCGACGCTCTTCGTCCACCAGGCTTTCCACCGCGCGGTGGGCGCGTATGGTCTGGTCGGCGCGCATCAATTCCTGGCGGGCCAGCTTGGCTATTTCCGCTTCCGCCTGGGCACGCTTCTCCAGGTGGGCGATGTATTGATCCTTCTCCGCGACTTTCGCGCGAAGTTCCTCAATTTCTCCGTCGGCCATGTCGGAATTCTGACGCCGGCCGAGTCGGGGTCAACCCCTATTTGAGCGGCCGGCCGCGCTTGTCGAAGGCGCGCGCCGGTCCGTCCGGTTTCGCGCTTTCCACGAAACGGCCGTCCGGGAAGGTCCAGCGGTCGGGTCCTTTGCGGCGATTGCGCAGGGTATGTTTGCCGACTTTTAGAATCGCGTCTCCATTGGAGAGATGCCAGACGCGCACGCCGCCCAGTCGAACCAGATACTGGCCGGACTTCCAGAGAAAAACATATTCGCCCTGAGAGCCGCGAAAGGCGCCCTTCAATTTGCCCTGGTATTTTTTCAAGTTCATGCGATAGGCATCAATGAATCGCGGCACGCGCTTGATGGAGCGAATGTCCGCCGGCGGGGAGAAGGAGTCCGGCAGGCGCGCCGAATCGCCCGGGGGCATGGCCTTGACCGGGGGCAAGCCCTGCATCCGCCAAAGGGGGTACGTGCTCTGGAAACGCGTCTTGCGCGCGCGAAACCAGGCTGCCGCTCGGGTTTGCACGGTCATGGTATTCATTCCGGCGGCCCGGGCCATGGCTTCGTCCGGCGTCAGCCCGCGACAGACATTGTCCTGGTAGGCGCGAATCGCCTTTGCCCCCTTCGTCAGCGCCAGGTATTCCAGCATCATTACGCCGAAGACGTAGGCCGCCCGGCTGTTGCGTCCGATGCGCGCGGGCTGGATGGGGCGAATGCGATCCAGGCCCTCGTAGATATCGCGATACAAAAGAATGCGAATGTGGGGATTGGTTTTCAGCGCGCCCAGATCGGCGATGCCCTTGATGAACCAGTGGCCGGGGTGTTTTTCCTCGGGATATTCGCCGCCGGCGCGCACGGCATAACAACGACGGGCCTGCAGGTTCAAGACGATTTCGTGGAGCATGATGCGATACGTGAACAATCGCCAGTAGTAATCGCGGGCGATTTCATCCTTGCCGCCGCGCTTGCCGTAGTCCTCGCCGCAGCAGATGCTGATGCCGCCGATGCCGCCCTTGCCGCCGCCGGTGGTCGTGTCCGTCGGTCGGCGATGATACTCATTGAAGCGCGCGCGATTCAACAGGAGCACCGGTATGGGGCCGTCGTTCACATAGCCGAAGTGGTGCTTGAGCCAGGAAAAATAGCGTCGGTCTTCCAGGACCCGCACCAGCCCTTCGATGTAGGAGTTGTACTCCTTCGTATAGTAAAATCGCAATCGCCCCACGGTCTTGCGCAGGGGCGCCCAGTAGTTCGGGCGCGGCATCTCATATTGGATGAGCCGGCCGTCCGTGAGCAGGCGGCGATAGGTATACTCGGGCACGCGAGTTACGCCCCGGCGATAAGCGATCAAGCGGCTGCCGTCGGGAAAAGTCCACCACAGGCGATCCGCCCCCGGTTTGGCCCACAGCATGGAGTGACCCTTGTACTCCATCAAGCGACTCCCATCCGTGTAGGAGGTGTAGCGGATTCCGTCCCGTCGCATCCAGGTCCAGTGGGTCTCATTATTGACGGCCACCAAGCCGCCGTCCGGCCCCCTGTAGGAACTCCTACGAGAAGTGCCGTCGGACTTGCCCGAACGGGCGCCGGCGGGCACCTTCAGCGTGAACAGGCCGGCCGGATCGGTTCTTTTGAGGGCGTGGGCCGCCGTATAATCCGCGGGGGCGCTCTTCATGTTCGGCTGCTCCAGAAATCGCCGCAACTGCGCGGCTCCGGCGTCGGAGTTCCTACGTTTTAGCTCGAGTCGGATCTCCTGCGCCTCCGTCGGCACGCCCCACGGGAGCAGGGCGCCGCATAGGAGCAGGCTGAAAAATCGGAACTGTTGCATCGGATTCATCGGGGAACTCACCATCCTTCAAACATCGGCGCCTTCGGCTGAACCATAATAGGGAAATTAGCCAAAAACGACCCCTCCGGGAGAGGAGTTCCTACGTGGTTGAAGACCGTCCGGGCCGAGGGGCGGCGGGTATTTTCACCGAAAATTATAAATACCCTTGAAAAAGTCCCACGAGAAAATACAAACGGGATATATGGCACTCTTTAAGCATTTCGAACACATGGCGCACTCTCTTTTGCAATCGGCGGTCGAGGAGGTCCTGGGAGAGGATGATCGGAGTTCGGCGTCGGGGCACGAGCTCATGCAGGCCCTGCATAAGTATTCCGAGGACAAGGCCGCCGGCAAATCCGCGCCCGAACCTCCCGAGCCTGATTCGGCCGTCTCCAGCGCGGAATATTGCGCCTGGTTGCATGGTGAGCTGTTGTGGGCGAAAGTCAGCGGCGATGAGAACGAAATCAAAGCGTGCGAAGAGAAGCTGGAAAAATTCACCATCTGCGATCCCCGCTGGGCCGAGATCCTGCCCATCGCCTGGAAGTACTTTGATCTGGAAGGCAAGAAGATTCCCTATCGCATGCATAAGTCCATGGACGATTTCGTTCTGGATACGTTGCCCGAGCAGGGGACTATCGCCGTGATCGGTGACTGGGGCACCGGAGAAAAGGACGCGGTGGATCTATTGAAGAAGGTGGCCGAGCACAAGCCCTTGCTCTTGATTCATCTGGGGGACGTCTATTACGCCGGCACGAAGGAAGAACAAACCAATTACTTTCTGAATATATGTCGCGATGTGGTGGGTGATATTCCGCTGTTTACGCTTTCGGGCAATCACGACATGTACAGCGGCGGCGCCGGTTACTACGGGCTGCTGGACGAAATCGGGCAGCCGGCCAGTTACTTCGCCTTGCGAAACAGCAAGATGCAATTTTTGGCCATGGACACCGGTTATCACGATACCAATCCCCTGGACGCGGACGCCATGACCTGGCTGGAAGCAAGCGAAGCCGAGTGGCACGTGGACAAACTCAAGCGCGCCGACGGTCGCTCCACGGTGCTGCTTTCGCACAATCAATTGTATACCTACAATAGCGGCATCGGCGGCGAACCTCTGAACAAGAAGCTGCTAGATGTCTTCGGTCCGTATCTGGGCCAGGTGAATCTGTGGCTCTGGGGTCATGAGCACAACATGGTCGGTTTCGAGCCTTTCGCCGGGCTGAACAAGGGCCGTTGCGTCGGTTGCAGCGCCGTGCCCCAGTCGGTGGATCAGGACTTGTATGAACTGAATCCGAAGTTCAAGGGTAAGGACCATCCGGTGATGATCGACGCCATGAAGCTCGGCACGGACTCCGAACGCGCCCTGTACAACCTGGGTTACTCCATCATGAACCTGGACGGCGCCGCGGCGGAAATTGAATACTTCGAGTACATCCGTTCCTCCGATTCCATCCGTTCGCTCTATAAAGAGAACATCTAATTCGTAGGAACTCCTCGCTTGCCCCATCCCGGGCGAGTCATGCAAATATTCCCTATTTTTCCCATGTGTTTAGTGGGAAATGATCGTGGACGGACCTGCGCCTCCTCCGAAACATGGCCCAAACCAAAAGAGGAGGATATGATCAATGGCTTATGTGATAACGGAGCCCTGCGTGGGCGTGTGCGATACGGCGTGCGTGGAAGTGTGCCCGAAGGATTGTATCCATCCCACAAAGGATGCATGGGGCAAACTCGGCTGGAACAAGGATTCCCTGGAGGGCAAGCAGCTCTTCATCGATCCGGAAGAATGCATCGATTGCGCCGCCTGTGAACCCATGTGCCCGGTTGAGGCGATTTTCATCGAGGATGAAGTGCCGGCCGGACAGGAACGCTTCATACAGATAAACGCGGACTATTATAAGCATCAGATCCGCTGATTTCCCTGGCGGGCCTCCCGAAGCCGGGCCGGCCCGCTTTTTCGATCTTTTTTCCGCTTTTTCCAGCCTTGAATACGGATCTTACTTGACTTTTTGTGCGGCGCGCAAGTCAATAGTGCATCGCACTAAATTATTGGAATCATCGAGAGAGTCTCGATGAGGAGGCTGAAATGGAATTGAATCTGGAAACCATCGAAAAAGGCGCCAAAGACCTGCTGAATGCCGGACTGGGCTTGTTCCAGGTAGCCGCTGAAACGGCGGGCAAAATCCAATCGAATGTCGCCACCGGTTACGAAGAACTGGTTGGTCGCGGCGCTACCGACACCAGCGAGCTGGTCGTAAGCATGCGCTCCAATCTGGACAAAGGCATCGATCTCTACAAGGATGCTCAACTGAAAGTTCAGGAGACCCTGAACCTCGGCGCCCAGGCTTAATCGCCGTCGCACACATACCCTTCAGATAGATAAGCGCCCATCCTTCCGGGCGCCGAATCCCAGCCCGCGTCCCAAGGCGCGGGCTTTTTTTGTCGGAACTCCTACGGCCGTTTTTTCGCGGGAGCCCAAATAGACAAAAAAAGTCCCGGCTCTCCGCCCGAAGACGAAAAGCCGGGACATCATGTCCCATATACCTCAACATACGGTATACATGAATAACACCCGTGGACGGACGGATTTGATCAAAAAAAACAGCCCTGGGAAAAAACCGAAAGCATGGTCAGATGACGGCCGGCTTGCCCAGCTTGCGGCTGAGGAAGCGCTTCTCCGGCGCGGAACCGGCCAGGGCCAGCGCGCGTTCATAGTAGGGACGCGCCCGGTCGGGTTGCCCGAGGGAATCGTAGGCGTCGGCGATGGCGGCCGGCAGCAGGTGGTAGTCGCGCAGCAGGCGATCCGACTCCAGCTCCAGGAAGAGCGGCAAGGCCTCGCCCGGACCTCGAACGCGGGAGACGGCCACGGCGCGATTCAAGGCGATGACCGGCGAATCATCCAGCTTACGTAAATCGTCGTAGAGCGATAAGATTCTTTCCCAATCCGTATCGGCGTATCGCCCGGCCATGGCATGGCAAGCCGCGATGGCCGCCTGCAGATGGTAGACCGTACGCCGGTCGCCCGCGGTGGAGAGATTCAGATGATACATGCCCCGGCGAATCAATTCCGCGTCCCACAGGGTTCGGTCTTGCTCGGCCAGGACCACCAGGTTGCCCTCGGCGTCCGTGCGCGCGGGAACACGGGCGGCCTGCAATAGCATCAAGGAGAGCAGGGCGTGGGCGGCCGCGTTTTCGCGGCGATGAGCGGCCGTCGCGTCGGTGAGCAGGGAAGCCAGGCGAATGGCTTCATGGAGCAAGTCCCGCCGTACGACGTCGTCGCCGCGATTGGCGCTGTAACCCTCGTTGAAAACCAGATACAGGGAAGCCAGTACGGACTCCAGGCGTTCCCACAGTTTTTCGTCCGGCGGAATCTCAAACGGCACGGCGATTTCGCGCAGACGCGCGCGGGCTCGCGAAAGCAGTTTGCGCACGGCGTGTTCCCGCGCCAGCAGGGCGCGCCCGATTTCGCCGACGCCGAGGCCTCCCAGGGTTTTCAAAGTCAACGCGATGCGCGCCGTGGGACTGAGCACCGGATGGCAACACATGAACATCATTTTAAGCATGTCGTCCCGGATAGGCTCCTCGTCTTCTTCGCCCGAGGCGATGGTGTTCGTGGACGCGGTATCCCCGGCGGTCGCGGTTTCCAGGGCGATTTCGTCCCGCGCATACAGGCGATCCCTGCGCAGGGCGTCGATGACGCGATTGCGGGCCACCACGCGAATCCAGGCGCCCGGATTATCGGGCAAACCCTGGTAGGGCCAAACCCGCAGGGCCTGTATCATGGCTTCCTGCAGACCGTTCTCCACGTACTCGATATGGGCCGGACCGAAGTAGCGGGTGAGGCTCGCCGTGATTTCTCCCGCGCGACGACGAAAGAAATCGCCGACGAGATTTTCGATCCCTGAAGACATGGATCAGGGAGTTTTGAGGCGCTTCAGGCGATCTCGCGCGCTCTGGTGGCCGGGGTTCAACTTGAGTACCGTTTCCAGGTTACGTCGCGCGTCGTCGATTCTTCCCGTCCTTGTGTAGAGGACGCCCAGATTAAAGTAAGGGCGATAGTAATCGGGACGCAATTGAATCGCCTGGAGCAGGGCGGTCTCCGCGGCCAACATGTCGCCCAGGGCATAGTGGGTCACCCCCAGGTTCAATTGTACGGAGGGACTGCGTTTTTCCAGTTGGGCGGCGCGCTGAAAGTTCGCCAGCGCTCCGCGATAGTTTCGCGCGCGATACAAGCCCCGACCGCGATTGTAGTAACCCTGATAAAAGTTGGGCGCGTCCTTGAGCATGCGTTGAAAAAAGACGTTCTCGTTTTTCCAGAACGATGCGCGATGCCAGGACAAGGCGGCCAGTACCAGCAGCACGGCGGCCATGGGAATGGGCAGCATCTTCATGAAACCCCGTTCCCGCGCGAAGTCCAGCAGCATGGCGCATCCCAGGGCAAGGGGCAGAATCAATCCCAGCGAAGGCGCGTAGGCGTAGCGTTCGGCCAGGGGCACCGGCTGAATCTCCACGACGATGCCCAGAACCGGGGCGATGAGCAGGGCGTACACGCCGGCCGAAAACAGAAGCAAGCGGCCGGCGGTCTCGGCGAACAGACGCTTGCGAAAGACCGGCAGCATCGCCGCGGCAAGGACCGCCGCGAGCAAGGGGAACCAGAAACGCCAATCGCCCATGCCCTGTACGTAATCGAAGTCATGCAGTATGCGATACGAAAACGGCCAGACGAAAAGCTTGATGTACTGTACAAAAACCCAGGGCGCCGTCAGCAGGCGTTCGCCGAACGTGGTTTCGGTCGGCACGGGAGAGGCATCCAGGACCAGGCCGCGAATGGAGAAATACAGCACCGCCGCGGCCAGGTGAAACACGGGCAACATCAAACGCTTGCGTGAAACGTGGGGGCCGACCAGGACCAGCAAAAAAAGAACCGCCGGCAGGGCGATGGCGCTCTCCTTGGAAAGCAGGGCCGCGAAAAAACATAAAACCGAAACAACCAGGTCGGAGAGTCCGCGATTTTCCGGGTCCAGGCTCTTGATAAAATAAACCGCCGAGAGCAGCGCGAAGAACGTATACAGGAGTTCTTCGCGTCCCGAAATCCAGGCCACCGGTTCGGCGTGCAGGGGATGCACGGAAAACAACAACGCGGCCACGAGCGCGATGACCGTGTCTCGACTTTCAGCCATGCCGCCGCGCAGATACTGCATCAGGCTCAAGGTTAAGCGAAAGACGCATACGCTGACCAGTACGTGCAGGAAAATATTGGCCAGGTGAAATCCCATGGCGCTTTCGCCGTAGGCCAGCGAATCCATCAAGAGCGTCGTGAGAAACAGCGGGCGATAGTAGTCCCCGCGGGCATCGCCCTCGACGAAGATGTCCGAGGTAAAAAAGCCCGGCAGACTTCCCGCCGACTTCATCAGCGGATTCGTTACAATCAGGTTGATGTCGTCCCAGACGAAACCGGCTCCCAGCGTACCGGCAAAGGTGGCGCCGGCGGCCAGCACGATGAGAACATAGGCCAGCAAGGAAGAGCGTCCGCCGCCGGACGAAGTCGCCTCATTGCCGCCGGAGTCGGCCGCGGCCCTCCGGGAGGATTTATTTCTCTTTCGTCCGCGTGCTCCCATGAACATCCAGGAGGAATCGAGCGCGTCCGGGGGTCAACCACCTCGCGCCGCGATTCACATCCGACAACTTTCCAACTCTCCGGTGGGTTCCATCTCTCGAATTTCCACGCTGCCGCCGTAGCCCAGCACGGGACAGCCCCGGGCTATAT
>CAZGYS010000063.1:9348-16750 GCA_964530305.1 uncultured Leptospiraceae bacterium | reverse complement strand
CCTCCTCCTTTGGAAGCCGCCTGATTCGGTGTCCTCTAAAACGGGTATAGTCTAACCCTTTAAACGGATCCCACCCTGCGCGGGTGGGCTCCATGGAAAACAGGGCTAGATCCGCGCCCGGATAGGGTGGGTTTTTATGGAATTCGCTTCGCGGTGGGGCGCGATTGATTATCACGGTTACAGCAAAAAGTCAAGCGAAAGTCGCGATCCCAATTTTGTCGTGTTAATGCACAACCATGTAGAAAAATTAACAATCGCGGCAGTCGGAGTCGGAGCTTAATCCAGCTTCAGGGGTAAGAGATTCGCCCGGAGATTTTCGGGCAACGCGGCGAAACCGAAACGCGCGCCGAGCAGGGAACCGGCCACCGCGGCGTAGGTATCCGCGTCGGCGCCGATAACGACGACTTTCTCGATACCTTCGCGGTAACTTTCAAACTTCAGGGACCACAGGGCGATTTGCAGCGTCAACCAGGCATAGCCGGCCTGATTGCGATAGTCAATGCGATACGGATTGAAGCGTTCCAGATCGCCCAGCAGATACTTCGCGCCCTTATCCAGCGCTTTCTCCCAATTACGATTTCGCCCCAGCCAATCGGCAATGAGGCGATTGAAATCGCCCTTGTTTATAAAGTCTCGGGTTTGCTCCAGGGCTTCCTCCAGTAAAGCTCGCGCGGGTTCTTCGGAGCCGGCCAGCAGGCGCTTGAGCATATGAGTATGCAATAAGCAGGGCAGGACCGCCTCCATATGGTGATGGGTAATCAAGGCCTGCAGAATCGTATATTCGAATTGCGCCTCAAGGGAGGCGTCGTGCCAGTGAATCCCGATGGCCGCGTTGCGCATGAGCGCGCCGTTTGAAATGTTATTGGGATAGTGAAGGTGGTATTCGTGACCGGCCTTGTACCAGTTTACGCCTTTCGAAATTCGCCCCAGGACGTAATTAACGCAGACGCCCACGTCCTTCGGGACCGCGGCGTACCATTTCAGGAACTCACCGACAATCGCGTTAACATCGAAGGCTCCCGAACGCCGACCCCCGCGAATAATCGCCAACGTCATGTCCGTGTCGTCGGTGTATTCGCCCTTCTTCCATTTACGATGCCATCCGTATTCGCGGGGCCAGGCGGGCTGATTCTTGCGCAGCGTTTCCACGTCCCGGGGGTTCAGGAATTCGGAGACGGCGCCCAGGGCGTCTCCCACGGCCAGACCATATAAAGCTCCTTCAAGGCGATCGTTATTCATGTTATACGAAGCCCCTACGCGAAAAACGACCAGGAGCTCCTATGCGATCCCCTACTGACTCACGCGATACACCTGGTGCGTTCCGGTCTTGCCCTTGATCTCGATGGGCTCCAGGGCCTCGAAGTCGAACTTGCCCCGCGACTCTTCGCCCAGTTTCGTGTAGGTGTCTTGAGAGATGAGCACTTCACCGGGTTTGGACAGGCCTTCCAGACGCGCGCCGACGTTGATGGTATCGCCCACGGCGGTGTAGGAAATTTTCTGAAACGATCCGACGTTGCCCACGACCGCCTTGCCCGAGGCGACGCCGATGCCCATGGCGGGGCGAATGCCGTAGGTCGACTCCCAGTTGCCGGTCCACAGCTCGAAGATACCTTGCATCTCCATGGCCGCCTGCAACGCGTCGTCGCGATGGGTGTCCGTGGCGACGGGCGTGCCGAACAAACACATGATGGAATCGCCGATGTACTTGTCCACCATGCCGTTGTAGCCCATGATCACCTCCGTCATGGAGGTAAAATATTCATTCAAAAACGAAATTACATTTTGCGGATCCATCTGT
This sequence comes from uncultured Leptospiraceae bacterium, assembly GCA_964530305.1. GTDB lineage: Bacteria > Spirochaetota > Leptospiria > Leptospirales > Leptonemataceae > CAZGYS01. Next base: position 14,952 of record CAZGYS010000063.1, on the reverse strand, counting down.
TCAGTCATGCGCGTATAACCGCGGATGTCCGTGAACAAAACCGAAATCTCCTGTTCGCGTCCCTTTTGTTCCATGGAGATGTCGTCATTCATGATGCCCTTGACGATCTGGGGGTCCACGTACATACCGAAGAGCGATTGAATCTTATTGCGCTCCGCCTCCAGGTTCATCTTCTCTTCGTATTCCTGTTCCAGTTCCTGTTTCATCATGCCCACGATCTGATTGAGATCGCTGATCTCTTCCTGGGACATGCCGTGGGCTTGCTGAAAGCGATGCAGCGAATCGCCGATTTGCTTTTGCATCATCTTGTTGCGAAATTCGCGCTGCAGTAGATTGCGCATGCGATATTCCATCAACGGGCGATTCAAGTTGACCTTGGAAAAAAACTCGGACATACCGTTGCGAAAGGCATTGATGGGCAGGGCCGTATCGTCCGAGTCGGCGATGGCCACCACGGGCGTGTCCGCGGCTCCCGGTTGCTCCATGATTTCACGGATGACGGAACGCGGGTTGTCGTCCTCGTTCGGGAAATGGATCTCCGTGAGAATCAAATCATACTTACCTGAATTGATCTCCTCCAGCGCGGCTTTCAAGCTGTCGACTCGCCGCATGCGCAGATAATCGCCGAACCATTCCTTCAAATGGCCCTGGATACGCTCGAAATCCTGGTCCACCGGCTCGGCGTAGACCACGCGAATTATCTCTTCTTCATCCGGCTCGTACATTCCCACGTCCTTTTAAGGTGCTTGTAATTTTATGTCCCATTGGGTCAAATGGCCCCGATCGGGGTTAAATGGGGCCCCTCCCGGGCAATTACACCATAACTTTTTTTTCTAAATGGCCGAAAAGGTACCAGGGCCATGCCCGGGGAGCATCGCATGACAGCCGACAGGGCCGAACTGGAACAAAATCAATTCGACGAGGAAAACCGAGAGACTCGTCGTAGGCTGCGCAAGCGCACCCTGCCCTTTGCCCGTCCCGATATCGGCCGGGAGGAAATCGAGGCGGTCAATCGCGTCCTGTCCGGCGGCTGGCTGACGGCCGGACCCGAGACCCAGAAGTTCGAGCAGGAGTTCGCCGAATTCGTGGGAGCGCGCAACGCCCTGGCGGTCAATTCCTGCACGGCCGCCCTCCACCTGGGCATGCTGGCCTGGGACATCCGAGAAACCGACGCGGTTCTATTACCGGCCATCACCTTCACGGCCACCGCCGAAATCGTAACCTACAGCGGCGCCTTGCCCCTGATCCTGGACGTGGATCGGGAAGACTATCTGCTGAGCCCGGAAGTGGTCCGAGGTTTCATCGACCGTGAGTGCGATTTTCAAGACGGACGCCTGATCCATCGCGCAAGCAATCGCCGCGTGCGCGCCATGATCCCCGTACACCTGGGCGGACGTCCGTGTGATATGGACGGCCTGCGGGCCATTGCCCGGGAATACAATCTGCGCGTCCTGGAAGACGCGGCGCACGCGTTTCCCACGCGCTATCATTCCCTGGATGAAGAGACCGGCAAGGAGCGCGTCCAAACGGTGGGCACCATCGGCGACATCACGGCGTTCAGTTTTTACGCCACCAAGAACCTGACCACGGGCGAAGGCGGCATGCTCACCACCGAGGACGACGAACTGGCGGAAAGGCTGCGTCGCGTACGCGTGCATGGCATCCAGGGGCAGACCTATGGTCGCAAACGCTGGAAGTACGACGTGGTGGATCAGGGTTACAAGTACAACATGACGGACATGGCCGCCGCCATTGGTCGCGTACAACTGGCGCGCACGAAAGAACTGCAGGCCGGACGCGCGCGGGTAGACGCGGCTTATAGGAAAGGCTTGAGCGATTTGCCCGGTTTGCGCCTGAACCCGGAGACCAGGCATGAGTCTTCGCATCATTTGTTTACCCTGGAAGTCCTGGATGAATCAGGCATCAGTCGCGATCGCTTCGTGGAGGAACTCTACGCCCGGGGCATCGCCGTGAGTCTGCACTTTATTCCACTGTATCGCTTGAGCTGGTATCGCCGGAAGTATAAACTGAATCGCCGGGACTTCCCCGCGTCGGAAGATATTTACGCGCGCATGCTGTCCCTGCCCATCTACGCTTCCATGAGCGAACAAGACGTGGAAGACGTGGTGCTGGCGGTGCGCGAAGTTATAAAAACTTCTTGACTCAATTTCGCCTTCGTATATATTCAGTCTCCAAATTTACCCCTCCGGGCGGTGGCCTTCGGAGGCTACGCCTATGCATTTCACGATCCATCAACAGCATCGCTAACCTTCCCGGTCTCATTTCGAGGCCCGGTTGTCCATTTTGACCGCAAAACTCACGGGATAAGCCATATCCCCGGGCCTTCGCGCGTCGAAATTATCTCGGCCTGAAACCTTAACGCGAATTCGCGCGATTTTTTCACGGACGATTCGCCGACGGGAGCAGGTACGTCCGACGCGAACGCCGCGTCTATCCACGGAACGAAATCAAGAACGATAAATCTTTTGAAAATCATGAACACTGGAATAGGAATCATACGAAGAGTCGAGGGACCCGCGGCGGTCGTCGTCGACAGGGGCGATTTACCGCCCATGCAGCGAAAAAGAACCGCCCACGCGAAACTGAAATCGCTCCAAACCCGTTACGAACTCCGGGAACAACCGCTGGAGCAGGCCGACGCGCGTCTTTTTCCCGAAAAAGAAAACGTGCTGCGCGCCTGGCGCCTGTTGACGGGCAAGCACGAAGCGGATACCGGCGCGTTCGGCGCCATGGAGTTAATCCTGCGCGCAACCAGCCCCGCGCCTCGCGAACACAATACGACGGCCGCGGGTTTTTCCGGGGGGCGTCGAGGTCCTCGGCGTCCCGATATGTGGATTTCCCTGCTGGGAGCGCAGAATATGGAAACGGTCGGCGTTCATGGCGCACGGCGATGCGATCCCCTCCTGAAGCCCGCGCGCTTTTCGCGCGGTTGGCCGCTGGACTTCGTCACGCGCCTGCTGCCCGCTCTTAAGAATCGGTCCGGCTCGGCTGAATCGGCCGTCGACGCGCGCTCATTGCTGGCCCACTACTGGCGCCTGAGTCTTCACGAAAGCGAAACCTTGCTCGCGGCGACGGCCTGCCTGGTTGCGTCCACCGAAGCGAGCACGGCCCTGGAATGGTTGGATGTGCTCACGCTTCAACCGCCCGAACGCCGAGAAACTTTTTTGACGGTGCTGCTGGAAACGAAGGCTTACGAACATTCGCCTCCGGCCTGGCTGTCATCTCATTCCCAGGAGTTCAATGCCCTGGTAAAGGACGACCTCCATGCGTATCGCCTGCTGGTTGTTTTGTCTCCGGACGGATACCATTGCCGACCCGAGTATCTCATGGCCGGATTTCGATTGGCCAACCGGTTCGCCCGGAAGTATCCTTTTTCCTACGTGGAATCTCGCGGCCAAAGCGATGCCGCCACCAGCGATGCGCTATTGAAGCTCTTCAACTACCTCAAGGGCGCCAACGGTTTTTACGACGAGTACCCCGTACGCTTCTGGGAAAATTCCGCCCGGCTGCCCGGTATCAACGATCTCATCAAGGGCCTGAATTGGTACGCGTTTTCGCGCGATACGGCCCTGGATTTCGTGGGGCTTTTCAACACATGCCCCGAGGGCAGCTGGGAACTCTTGCGGGAAAACGCGGAAGCCGTCCAGGCGGACCTGTTGAGCCTGCCTTCCGCTTATCGTGCCGCGGCCGTGAAGCTGCTGACGGCGGCGCTGGAACTCCAAACCCGGGAAGTAATCGACCAGGGGTTTCGTTCCACCCGGCTCCTCATGCAACGCCTGTGCAAGCCCCCATTCTCCCCACTTACGCGGGAGTTAAAACCCGGCCTGGCTTTCATTTTCGCGCTACCCGGCCGCCTCCGGGATCTTCCCGCCCAATGCGGCGACAATTCCCTGAAGGCCCTGGAGAAGGCATGCTCTTCCTGGAATCGCGCGGACCTGGTTTCCGCGGGTCTGGGCGCGATGGCTCGCGCCATGCCGGACTTCACGGTGGATTGCTTTCGCGATTTTCCGGCGCGCTTGATGAAATCGGCGGAACTGCTGGGTACATTCAGCTCGGAAATAATCCAGGCAACCCTGGAGCGATTTCGGGGTTCGCCGATTATGTTGAATTTCGAAAACGAAGGCTGCCTGGATCTGGATCGCCTGCGACGCTGGGCCTACCCCCGTCTCTTCAATCCCCTGCCCACCAGACTCCTTGCGCACTTTCGCGGTGAAAAACAACTGAACCCGAGAGCGTTGAACGCGGATCTGGAAAAAGCCCACCGCGACATTGCCCTGTTGCGATTGGAAGTCCTGGACGAAATGATTCGCGCTCGCCTGGCCATGGGCATTACCGAACCGGATTCCCGGACGGAATTCATGGAACATAGCCTGCGCATGGCTCGTTCCATCGACTCGAACATTCGCATGCTCAAGCGCTTCTTGCGCGCGCGGGCGCAAGGTCGGTCGGACTTCGTAGCCGACCATCCGGGTAATCGCGCCTGGCGCTATTCCCATCCGGAGATCTCCATGGAGCTGTGGCGCTCGGGGGTATCCATCCAGCGAACGCTCACCGACGGACGCGCGGTAAATTTGAGCGTGGAACAAGATCCCGATGAAATCCTGAAGATGGGGACGAACTTCGATACCTGTCTGGGATTGGGAGGCGTGAATGCTTTTTCGGCCGCGGCCGTCCTACTGGACGAAAACAAGCAAGTGGTCTACGCCCGGGACCGCGCCGGACGCCCGCTGGGTCGCCAACTGCTGGCCATTTGCGAAGCGGGGCGATTGGTCTGCTTTCACGTCTACAGCGCCCCGGGGTTGCGGGAACAAATGCTGGACCTCTTCCAGTACTATGATCAGCTGTTCGCGCGACGACTGGGCCTACCCCTGCACGACAACTCGGACGCCGAATATGAGATTCGCCTGCTGGTAGCGGAGGAATGGTATGACGACGGCGCCTGGGTGCCCGCCGAGGACTGAAAAGCGACCTGAAGGGCGCCACCTTGGCGAGAGCTAAATCGCCTTGACGCGAACGGCGTCGGTTTCTTTCTTATGGTCGTGCTTTTAACTCGTGAGGAAATGACTTTTGATTTCGCGGGCGCGAAATTTCAAACCCTTGAGCAACCGACCGCCGTTCACCAGGGGGACGTGGAATTCCTGACCTGGGCCTTCAATCAATTTCTGTACGGAGAAGTTACGGGCATTCAATGCGGGCACTGGCTCTACAACGCGCCCGACCTGCCGGCGGCAAGGTTTCTGGCCAAACAGGCGCTGGAAGAATTTCAGCACGTGGAAAATTTCGTGCGCATCCTGCATTTCCTGGGCGCGCGCCCTTCGAAACCCCATCGCCTCGTTCGATTCCTCTCCACCGGCATGATGCCGGACGACTGGGCCGAACACGTTTCACTGGAAATGGCTCAGGGAGAGGGCATGGTGCTGATTGCGTTTTACGCCCTCATTGATACCGTGGACGATGATCGGATTACCCGCATTCTCAAGGGCGCCGTGGTTCAAGAGGAAAGTCACGTGCGCTTCGGCGAAGAGCGAACCATGGAACTCATCCGCGAAAGGCCGGCCCTCAGGCGGCGTTTGCTGGGTCTGA
>CAZGYS010000063.1:0-9338 GCA_964530305.1 uncultured Leptospiraceae bacterium | reverse complement strand
TCGTAAGCCTGGCCGCCGTGAAGCGCCTGGGAAAATATCTGAAAAAGCGCGCGAATCCCGAACATCCCGTTTTTTCCAGGGCCCACGAGTTTACCGATCACGTCGTTCAAACCTGCGAAGTTCGCCTGCAACGCATGGGGCTGCTCCAGGGGTCGCTGGCGTCCCTGGGCTGGTTTCGTAAACTCCTGCTCGTCGCGGAAGCTTACGGTTACAACCTGCTGAAAAGCATCATTCGCTTCCCGCTCAAGTTCCTGCCCTTCGGCGAACCCAAACGGCTGACCGACACCTACCTGGCCGACCCGGGCGTAGCGGGCCTCCTGCGAAAGCTGGACGACAACCGCGCCGCCGGATAGCCCATGGCCAATCAGCCGGGTCAAAAACGACTGAAAAAGAAGTTGAAGCTCGGGCGTCCGCCGGCTTTCTTGCGTCCATGACCGAAGCCGCAAACAACCCCTTACTTCATCGCGGAGGCTTGCCCCGCTTTCAAGACATCGACGCCGGACACGTGGTGCCCGCCATGCGCGCCGTTCTGGAGCGAAGCGAAAAGCGCCTTCGCGCGCTGGAGGAAAATCCGCCGGCCGAGTGGCAAGGCCTTCGCGGTCCGCTGGAAGAAATCGATGAGGACATTCACATGACCTGGGGTCCCGTCAATCACCTGCTGGGGGTCGGCAATTCACCGGAACTGCGGGCGGCCTACGAAGAGGTTCTGCCGGAGGTCATCGCCTTCAGCCTGCGCATGAGTCAGAGTGAGCCCCTCTATCGCGCCCACGAACAACTCAAGAACGGTGACGCCTGGGATAGGCTGGGACCGGCTCAGAAGCGTATCATCGACGAATACCTGCGCTCCTGTCGCCACAGCGGGATCGGCCTGGAGGGAGCGGAAAAGGAACGCTTCAATGAAATCGCCAATGAACTGAGCAAGCTCAGCACGGATTTTTCCAACAATGTCCTGGACAGCACGAAGGCCTTCGGCCTGGTCTTGACGGACGCGAGCGAAGTCGAGGGCCTGCCCGAAAGCGCGTTGCGATTGGCGGCCCAGAGTTACAATGACCACGAAAAGACGGATACGGCCGACGCGAAAACCGGCCCCTGGCGCATCACGCTGAACTATCCCTCTTACCTGCCCTTCATGCAACACGCCAAACGAAGCGATCTGCGCGAAAAACTATATCGCGCGTTCATCGCCCGGGCTTCCGCGGGAGAGTGGGACAATCTACCGCTGATCAATCGCATTCTAAAGTTAAGAAGCGAAACCGCGGGCCTGCTGGGTTACAGGACTTACGCCGAACTTTCCATCGCCGAAAAAATGGCGGATTCCGTGGAGGAAGTCGACGGCCTCATGCAAAAACTCCTGGATGCTTCCATGGAAGCCGGGAAGCGGGACCTGGTCGAACTGCGCGAAATCGCCGCGGCGCAAGGAGCCTCCGGTGAACTCATGAACTGGGACGTCTCTTTCTGGGCGGAACGTCTGCGGGAAGAACGCTATCAATATACGGACGAGGAACTGCGGCCTTACTTCCCCCTTTCGCGCGTCCTGGACGGTCTGTTCGGCCTGGCCGAGAGACTCTTCGACGTGAAGGTCGTCGCGGCCGACGGACAGGCTCCCGTGTGGAACAAGGACGTGCGCTACTTTCGCATTACCGATTCCGCGGGCAAGGACGTCGCTTCCTTCTATCTTGATCCGTATTCGCGTCCGGAAAACAAACGCGGCGGCGCCTGGATGGACAATTGCGTGAACCGTCGCGCCGACGGAAATGCCGTACAATTACCCGTCGCCTATCTGGTTTGCAACGGAACGCCGCCCGTGGGAGATACGCCGTCCCAGATGACGTTTTCCGAGGTTGAAACCCTCTTTCATGAATTCGGTCACGGCCTGCAACACATGCTGACGACGGTGGACTATACCGACGCGGCCGGAATCAACGGCGTCGAGTGGGACGCGGTGGAATTGCCCAGTCAGTTCATGGAGAACTGGTGCTATCATCGCCCCACCTTGCTGGGATTGACGAAACACGTGGAAACCGGCGAGCCCTTACCCGACGAACTCTTTGAAAAAATTCGCGCGTCGCGCACCTTTCGCGCGGGTTCCGGCATGCTTCGACAACTGAAGTTCGCCATGCTCGATCTTGAGTTGCATCATCGTTACGATCCCAACGGTAATTCGGACGTTTTCGCGGTGGAGAAACGCATCGACGCGGCCACCTCACCCATGCCTTCGCTGCCCGAGGATCGTTTTCTGTGCTCGTTTTCCCACATCTTCGCCGGAGGCTACTCCGCGGGATACTATTCCTATAAGTGGGCCGAAGTCCTCTCGGCGGACGCCTTCGGTGCCTTCGAAGAAGCCGGCCTGGACGATCCGGCCCGCATCGCCGAGGTCGGCCGTCGCTTTCGCGGCACGGTTCTGGCCCTGGGCGGCAGTCGCCATCCCATGGAAGTCTTCAAGGAGTTCCGAGGGCGCGAGCCCAGCCCGGAAGCGCTGTTACGACACAGTGGCTTGTTGAAGTCGGCTTAAGTTAAGGGCCGCGGTGGGCGCGGAGGGGTTTTAGAGTGAGGGCGATGGATTCGCGTGCGGATGTTGGATTGTACCCGTGCGTTGTTTTGCCTGATGACGAACGATAAATTTCCTCTCGCCGTATCTTCCCACCGGAAAAAATTAACTCATCTTCGCGCTCTCCGCGCCTCCGCGGTAAATCCCCCTTACTCAAGCAACCCGCCGGCCGCGCGTGAGCGGAACCAGCCGGGTCGGCGAAGGTGGCGGGCCGGTTGGGGCATCATGGGACGCGCCAGAGGCGAAGGCGAAAGGCGATTGTGCGCGCCGGACGAGAGCCCCAGGGTTACGCCCACGGAGAATTGCAGCTCACCCGGCCCTCGCGTTCCCCGCGCGATGGTGAACGTCAGGTCTCCCAGGGGCAACGGCTGATAAAACAGGTTCAGGCCCAGGGTTAAGACTATGCCGTAGGAGCCGATGAAGTCTTCCTTAAACGGTTTAAGATCGAAAGCCGCTCCGTAGTCGTAAAAAACCGACAGCCCCACCTGGCGCACCATCAATTCCTTCCAGAACACTTCCTTCGACCACCACAACAGCGGCAGGCGATATTCATAGGTGAACACCACGACGCGATGATTCACCGGACTCAATGCCGAGTCCAACCCGCGAACATACTCCGAAAGGGGAGCACCCTGCTCGGTGTAATCCTTCCCAACGTAGCCGAACGCGAAAGCGCTGAGAAAATTTACATGGTGACTCCAGAACGAAGGCAAGTACCAACCCAGGGCGACTTCCACCGCGCCGTAGTCCAGGCTGCGTCGCGGCGACCGAGTGTTTTGCGCCCAGGAACCGCCGGGCTCGTACATTTCGCCGGAGAGCGCCAGGCGAATCCCCTGTTCCGGACTGATGGATTGGGGAAAGCTCTGCGTGGAATCGGCCAGATACGAAATGGTCGGGCCGCTGAGATTCATGTCTCGGTTGGCGAACCGGACGGTGGTGCTGCGATTGGCGTTACGCAGTTTCGTATGGCTCCAGCCCAGGGCGATTCGCTGCTGCCAGTTGCGACCGGCATGGAGATACTGAACATTGGCGGCGGACTGCTGCGTCTGAATTTCCTGCCGACCGCACAGCAATACCGCGTTCACCAGGCGTTCGAAGTGACAGAAGAAATTTCGATCATTGGAACTACGCGAAAAGTTACCGAAATACGCGGCGGCGAAAGCAAAATTATAGCGATTGTAGGCATAACTGAGCGAGCTCAGCGTGTTGGGAGAAGGAGCGCCCGGGCCCGCCGCGGCGATGGCCGTGTGTCGCCCCAGGGGATCCTCGAATATGACGCCCAGGTTAATGAAGGACGGCCCGGTCAGTATGGGTAGAAGGCCGGAGAAATAGGGACGCATGGCCGGGACGCCGGCGTAGTCGCGTTCGCGCCAGCCCGGCTCCGGTTTCGTTTCGGGAAATCCGGGAGCGTTCGCGGAAGCGGGACGACCACCGGGCGATTTTTCGATTTCGCCGTTGCCGGTGGTGAAGAAGTTGGCCGGTTCGTTCAGCAGATCCTGGTTACGAATCGCCACCAGATCATAACCACGCAAAAAATATTTAAGGGCGAAGAGGTGATCACCCGCGGGCGCCGGATAGAAATATCCCGTAAGATTACGCGTCAGGCGACGCACGGCTCCCGTAGCGGTATCAGCCGCGTACAGATTATAAATACCGTCCGCGTCCGAGCTGAAATAAAGCGTTCTTCCGTCGGAGGAAAAGCGCGGTTGGGCCATGGCCCCCTCTCCCTTGACCAGCGTCCGGCAAGCCGGCGACGGACCGGAATTCAAGGGTGAACAAACAACCAGGGCTCCCCGGCCTTTTTCGCCCAGGCGCAGCAGCAGGGCGATTCGGTCACCATCGGGAGCCAGAGCCGTATACTGCATGATGCCGGTGAGAGGCGCGCGCAAGAGCACGCGACGTTTGCCGCGGAAGCTTCGCGTGCTTTTGTCGATGGGTTGCTCAACCAATCGCCTTTCAAAACCATCCCGTTCGATGTAATAAAGCATGCGCCCATCCGCGCGAAGCGAAGGATACGTAGCGCTCTTACCCGGCAACAGACGCCGCAAAAAGAAACCGTCGTCGCCGTCGAAGAGCTCCAGACGCAGACCGAAGGCGCTGGGAGAATAAAGATAATCCTCGCTGTAAAATTTCAAGCCGCCGCCCTGAGTAAAACCACCCGTGGCATTGGATTGACGCACGGATTCGGGCCGGGGGCGCTCGGACGAATTTACCGCGTTCGCGGCGATTGAATAGACGCCTCCCTGCTCATCTCGCGGCCGCGCGAAATACAATAGACGGCCGTTTTCGCCCGGCTGCAAGAAGGACTTGCTATAACCGTCGAAAGTCAGACGCCTAAAGCGCGTGAGACCTTGCTCGCGCACGCGAGCTGCTTCCTTTTCGAACAACTCCGTCTCGGCCTTTTTGAAATCCTCGTAAAGACGAGCATAGTCCGCGCCCATGGCCGCGCGAAAACGCGAATCGAGAAATACGGGAAAATTATCCGTGCGCCAGAATCGCATCAAGCTCTCTTCACCGAAGCGGGCCCCCAGGTAGGACATGAATCGTCCACCGAACAGGTACCAGACGCGATTGAAGGGCCAGCGATGGGAAGCGGTCATCATCTCGCCGGGACCGGGGAAGGCCTTGTCCAGTATGGTCGTGCGAAAAACCATGCGCGTAAGGGGATCGTCGACGCGTCCGAGACCCTCCTTGCTCTCTTCGTAAACGGCAATGCCTTCCACCGCGGCCGAAGGCGAAAGCACATTGACGGGCAAACCGGTCAACAGCCGGGTCAACCAGTACAGGCGACCCTGGTCGTAGCGCAGGGACAGAATGTGGGCGTATTCATGAATAAAGACCATTTCCATCCACAGGTCGTAGCGCGCGAACTCCCCGGCCCGGGGCGAATCCATGTACAGCACGACGCGTTCGTAGCCCACGACATTGGCGAACGCGTTGACCGTATCGGTCTTAAAGGAAAGCGTTAGATGAGTCTTGCGAATCCCGGAACGATACTTCTTCTCCAGGCGGGCGTGGACGCGCTCGGCGATCTTGCCCATGCGCAGGGCATAGGGGCGATATTCGCGGCGAAAGTGAATATGGAAGTGCTCGGTATCCAGCGTACGCCAATCGCCTTCACCGGGCACGATGGGCTGGGCCCCCAGGCGTTCAGGCCCCGCCAGCAGGCCACCTAGAAGAAACAGCGCCTGGACCGCGAAAGCGAAGCGAGCTTTCATCTAGCGCAGACGCTCTCCCGGCGCCACCGCGCGATGCGCGGTAAAAACCACCGGCGGATCGCCCGCGGCGAGAATCATGGCGGCGGATACGCCGAACCTGGTTTCACGGGGCGGCAAATTCGTAACGCACAAGAGCGTCAGCCCCTCCAGTTCGGACGGCGCGTAGGCTTCGCGCAATCCAGCCAGCACCGGGCGGGGACGTTCTTCGCCGAAATCAATTTCCAGACGCAGCAGTTTATCGGCCCCGTCCACCAGGTTCGCGGATACGACCAGACCGGCCCGCAGTTCCACCCGCCCCAGTTCATCGGGCGATATCAGGCCGACATCCCGCGGCGGCTCATTGTCTTCATCCGAAGCATTCACGGAAGCCTCGGCGAACATGTCCGCCATGTCGCGCTCTTCGACGAACGCGGCCAGCGGGCGATACGTGCAACAGGCATGATCTTCCGACGGCGGTTCCCCCGTATCCGTGAACGCGGGGTCCGCGGTAAGACTCAGGAGTTCCTTTACCCCCGCGGCGAAGACCGGCAGAATCGGCGCGAGCATGGCCGCGAGAACCCGCGCGGAACCCAGCGCCGCTCCGCGCTCCGGCGATTGGCGCGAGATGAGCGCCCCATGACGATCCATGAAAGCATGTATGTCTCGAGCAGTCGTTCGCGCCAGCTCCACCACGCCCGCGTAATCCCAGGCCTCGTAGGCATCCCGGGCAAGCTTCAGATTTTCCGCGGCGGCGCGTCCCAGCACGGAGCCGTCTTGAATTTTCGTTCCATTGAGGTCATCGGCCGACTTGTCGGCATGACCGAGAGCCTCGGCGCCGCCCAGCTTCGCGAAGACACCCGCGAAGAGTTCCACGACGTCCCGATTATAGCGCGAACGAAACAGCTCAGGCGCGATGTGCATGTCGGCGGGAACACCGTGAAAGGACGCGGCCACATTGTAACGCAACGCGGAGGGATCAAGATGACGTAAATAGGTTTCCGCGTTCAAGCCCGGCCCCAGGCCGTCCGGAGAAAACATATGCAGAGCCCCCGGTCCGCGCACGGAGGCACCGGCGGTAAAATCGCCCGCGGCGGAAACGGCATCCCCTTCCAACTGGAAGAGTTTCAGTGTCCGCGGACGGCGCACCGCTTCCGCGGCAGCGGCGTCTTTTTTCCGGTTATCCGTCTCGGGGGATCGCGAAGCATCCAGGGCATCGTCGATGTAGCCGCGAAGAACCGGTCGTCCGTCCTGTTTGCGAAAGCGGACCCAGATGTCGGTGAGAATGTATTCGGCCAGAGTGGCCAGGGTGAGCGGAAGGTCGGCGCAAGGTAGAATGGAGGTAACCCGCTCCAGTCTGTGTTCGTTTGCGTTCACGGCGTTTCGTCCGTTCAGGGATTCCAACTGCCGGCGTTCTGTTTGGGCAGATTGCTTTTGCGCCACTCCATCCAGGAGCCCAGGTAAACCTGCACCTGGCGATATCCGCAGGAACGCAGGACCATGGCCGTGGTGCAAGAGCGCGCGCCATTGTAGTCGTAAATGATGGTGGGTCTTTCCTGAATCAAACCCATGGCGCGAATTTGTTGAATCATGGTAAACTTATCGCGCAGATAACCGTCGGGACCGTAGAGCGTGCGCCAGTCCCAATTCACCGAACCGGGGATGCGTCCGCAAATTCCGCCCGGATCGGGATTCGTCATGCGCGGCAAGCGGCCCTCGTATTCCTCGGGCGTGCGCACGTCCAAAAGTTGCACCCGGGTCAAATTCTGTTGCACAAAGGCGATGGGCACCAGACCCGGAAATTCACGGGGCTTTTCCTTCTCTTCCGGCTCGGCGCTGATCTGGCCCTGACCGGCTCCCAGGTATTCAGCGGGAATGTCGCTGAATTTACGGGCGAAGATATTGATGTTTTTATAACCAACGGTGAAGAGAATCCAGGCCATACGGCAGGCATACATACCCTGCCCCTCATCTAGAACGGTGATCGAGGTTTTGTCCTCAGCCAGTTTGAGAACCCGCTCGATGAAGGCCGAAAGCATGCTCATGGAACGGGGACCGGAACCGAAGGGTTTTTTGATGGCCGAGACGCCGTGGGCGTCCTTTACCGTGGAGCGATTATATGCTTCCTCGGATCTACAATCCAGAATCAGCGATTCAGGCTTCAGTGCTTCGGTCAAAAAATCCCAGGAGGACATCGTTTATTTCCAATCCGGCCGACCGGCGTCGACCGGCTCAACCATGTGAATAGCCAGCTTTTTCTCCACTTTTTTTTGTGTCCATTATTCCAGCCGCGTATTAAAAAAAGAAAGACTCTTACCTCATAAAAAATGAATAAAGCCGCAGGAGAAAACGCCCTGATGAACCCGAATTCATATCAAATCAAGTTGCCAAAATTCCCGGCCCTCCCGGCCGTCGCCCGAGCGCTGTCCGGAATGGTCATCGTTTTGATGGTCATTTTCAGCGGCGGGAGCCTGGACGCCGCACCTCGCTTGAAGACCATCGCGACGGGCCTGAAAAAGCCGGTGCATGTCGTATTCGCGCCGGGCCGCGCGCGAGCTTATTACGTCGTGGAACAGGGGGGACGCATCATCCGCTTCGCCGGTGGGAAACGTCGCGTCTTTCTGGACATTCGTCGCGTGGTCAATAAGCGCTGGGAAGAAGGCTTGCTCTCGATGGCCTTCCCTCCCGGCTACGTCGAGAACGGTCCGGTGCGTGCATCTAGTTTCTATATTTACTACACCACTGGTCGCCCTTCCTCCACCATCGTGGCGGAGATCCCCATTCGCCGGGGCCGAGCAATTTTTTCGCGCAAGCGCATCGTGCTCCGCGTGCGGCAGCCCTATGCCAATCACAATGGCGGCCACATTCTCTTCGGGCCCGACAAAATGTTGTACATTGGACTGGGCGACGGAGGTTCCGCCGGCGACCCTCGGGGCTACGCTCAGAATCCGTTGAGCCTGCTGGGCAAGATTCTGCGCATCGACCCTCGCCCTCAAGGACGAAGGCAATACCGCGTCCCCCGGGATAACCCCTTCGCGGGACGCCCGACCTATCGCCCCGAAATTTTCGCCCTGGGTCTGCGCAATCCCTGGCGCATGGCCTTTGATCGTCGCACGGGACGCCTGTATACGGGCGATGTGGGCCAGAACGAGCAGGAAGAGGTGGCGCTGGTGGGACGGGGTTCCAACCAGGGCTGGAATCCCGTGGAGGGCAACCTGTGCTATCGCCCCAAACGGAATTGCGGGAAACATCGCTACGCGGCGCCCATTCACGTCTACAGCCACGACTACGGTTCCAGTATCACGGGTGGTTATGTTTATCGCGGGCGACGGGTGCGCGGCTATTACGGTCGTTACTTCTTCGCCGATTATCTGTCGGGTCGGGTCTGGGCTCTGCCTCTTCGCCGCGACGGTAAAGCCGCCGGCCCCGCGCGCCAGCTCTTTCGCCGCGCCGGTCGCGTCTCCAGCTTCGGCGAAGATGTTTCGGGCGAACTGTACATGCTCCTACACGGCAAGGGACGCCTGGTTAAGATTGTGGATTAGAACGGGTGAACGGGTGAACGGGTGAACGGGTGAACGGGTGAACGGGTGAACGGG
>CAZGYS010000062.1:3181-16876 GCA_964530305.1 uncultured Leptospiraceae bacterium | reverse complement strand
GCTCTGAACGGCTTCCCCGGGATCAAGAAAATCGAAATTAAACCGCAGGTCGACAAGTACACCTTCCCCGAAGGCAACAGCATCATCCTGCTGGCCGAAGGCCGTCTCGTAAACCTGGGTTGCGCCACCGGTCACCCCAGTTTCGTAATGTCCAACAGCTTCACCAACCAGGTTCTGGCTCAGATCGAACTTTACAACAACAAGTACGAGCTGGGTGTTTATCGCCTGCCGAAGCACCTGGACGAGAAAGTTGCCGCGCTGCACCTGGAAAAAATCGGCGTGAAGCTGACGCAACTGACGCCCGAGCAAGCTGAATACATCGGCGTGAAGCAAGCCGGTCCGTTCAAACCCGAGCATTATCGCTATTAATTCAGCGATAAGCTCACTTCTCTAAACTCACTTTAGAGAACAACGATAAGATATATCGGCGGACCCGGGTCCGCCGCGATTTCAAAACTCCGTCCGGCCCGCGGGCTCGGCGGAGTTTTTTTGTGCCCGGCCCGACTCCATCGGCCCGCTCCGGGCGCGGAATGTCCCGGCTGTGTAGGAACTCCTGCGGATTAGCCGGGCAGGAATTCCTGGAGGCGCATGAGCAGAGGCCCGAGTCCGTTTTTGGAGAGAATCGCCGCGGCGGCAAAACCGGTCAGGGCGCCGCCGATGTGGGCTTCATGGCTGATGCCCCCGAGATCGCCTCGGCGCGAGAGGTAGAAGGATAGGGCCAGGTAGCCGATGGCGAAGATGGGCGCCGGAATTGGAATGGGAACCGGAAAGATGATCAGGCTCATGTGGGGATTTACCACTATCGCCGCGAAAATGATTCCGGAGACGGAACCGCTGGCGCCCAGGGCGGAATACTGAGGGTCTTTTTGTTTCAGGAGAAAAACGAGGGCATCGGCCCCGATGCCGGAAATCACGTAAATGGCGACCATTCCCAGCGGTCCGATGTCCGGCGCGGCGGCCAGACCCGGGGCAAAGAAAATAAACGAGATCATGTTGAAGCCCAGATGCATCCAGCCGGCATGGGCAAACTGTGAAAACAACAGGCCTTTGAGGTTTTCTCCCCGGGCGACCATATAGGGTATAAACAAAAACTTCTCCGGCTCCTCTTGACTTTTGAAGGCCCTGAAGCCTATAATGGTGACTATTAAATTCAGGGCGATTATTGCGATTACGGCTATCATACTGTCGGTGATCCCTCGTCCACTGGCTCGACTACTTGCCTTCGATTTTCGGCATGATTTCTCGGTTCAGCCCCATTTTGCCATATTTCGGGGAGAACTTTTTCGGCCAGGTTTCCGATATTGTGATTATACCGGTCATAAAACCAATTTTCGACGATGTCAGCGACCATACGCAAAAAAATCGAGGAGTTCCTACGAGACGGAGAGCTCCAGGAACGTTTTGAATCCGTCCTGGAGGACATTGACCTGAAGGACGTCATCTGGCCTGAACGCAGGCCCGATGCTTTCGGAAAGGAATTCAAGGTCAAACTTCGCAATCGAGTCTGTCCGTACCCGCTCTGGGAAACCGAGCATCGCATAACTTATATAGGCAAGAAGATCGACTCCATTCGAGCCGAGGGCCGCATTCATCCGGCGCTTGCCTTCTACTACCTGTCGATTTTCCAGGAAGACTTCAAGCCGCCTCCTCCGGCCAAAAAACCGGCAGCTAAAAAAACGGCGAAAAAGAAAGCTTCTAAAAAGAAGAAAGTCGCCGCGCGTTCCCGCAAGACGAAAGAGGAAATCGCCCGGGAAGCGGAACGCAAGCGTCATTACAATCGCATTCAACGCATCAAAGGGAAGTTGGCCGTTTCTCCCGCCCTCAAGCGAGCTCGCACGCCCGAGGAAAGACAAGCCGCGCTCTTGAATGAGTTCCAATCCCTGACTGTGCTCTACGCCGAGCGTTTGGAAAACCTGGAGAACGCCCAGGCGGATCTGGAAGTATTTCGTAATCCGGATTACATGCATCCGGAGCTCAAAAAGACCATGACCGAGATCGTGGCCGAGAACGCGAATCTCAAGATTCTTTTGAATCGAGAACAAATTCGCGCCGAGTCCATGGAGCGCGAGGTGAATCGCCTCACCGAACAATTGCTTTCTCAGGCCGGCGAAGGGCAGGCCTCCGACGGCGCGGAGACCATTCGCCGCGAATACGAAATTCTCTCTCAAAAGTACGACTCAATCGTCAGCAAGAACATCGAGCTGGTGAATCGCCTGGAAAAATTCCAGAACGCAAAGGGCCTGGAGAAAAATCTGGACCTGGTGCGAGATAAAATCAACGGCATTTTGCGCGCCGGCGTTACGCGCAATGACGACGTGCTTTTGAAAAGCCTGCGCAATGAAGTCGACCAGATTGTCCGCGCGCGCACCTACCTGGGGCGAGCTCTCTACGACATCGGGATGCTCTATCTTCGCCTGGGGCGCAAAACGAACGCCATTCGCGAATTCCGCGCCGCCCGTGAGCTGGGCGTCGAGGACCCCGAGACCAATCGCCTCCTGAATCACTGATTCCAATAGCCGGCTCCGGCCGGTCGGCTCCGCCCGGGGCCGTTCAGCTTGTCTTGACGCCCGTGTTTCGTAGGAACTCCTCGCTATATGCGAGCTCTCATTCAACGAGTCAGCCAGGCGAACGTGCGAGTCGACGGCGAAATCACCGGTGAAATCGACCAGGGCCTCCTGATCCTTCTGGGGGTCGGGAAGAATGACGGTCTGGACTTAATCGGACCTTTTGCCGGTAAAATCGCCCGCCTTCGAATCTTCGATGATGAGTCCGGACGCATGAATCGCTCGCTTCAAGACATCGGTGGTTCAGCCCTGGTTGTCTCCCAGTTCACTCTGTTTGCCGATTCCCGCAAAGGCAATCGGCCGTCTTACACGGCGGCCGCGCTTCCGGAGCATGCCGTCCCGCTTTATGAGGCGTTTATCGAGGAGTTCCTACAATTGTTGAACGGTCGAGTCGCCTCCGGCGTCTTCGGGGCGGATATGAAAGTCAGTCTGGTTAATGACGGACCTGTAACGATCTGGCTGGATACCGAGCGTCCGTAGGAGTTCCTACAGGAAAGTGCTTTAGAGGCTCAAAAATGGATGCCGTTGATGTGATCGCTGATCCGGCCGTTCACCTTGAAAGTAATATAGTTTACGTCGTTGGTTACGTCCTTTCGAAACTTCGTGACGTATCTGACGGCCCTGGACAGAGCTTTTTCAAACATGCGCCGTTCCAGTTCTCGGACGGTTTCTTCCATTTCAATTAGGATGTGCTTAATTTCCCGGAAGATCATATTGGCCCGAATAAGAGTATCGGTGTCCAGTTCTCGGGAGGTCAGATCGACCGGAAATGATTCGATGATCTTGTTGCTGGATTGGGCGAGATCACCGAGGAACTCCTCGATTTCCTGAAGATACTCATGTTCCAGCTCGGGCAGGTCCGGTTCCGGTACGTGTTCCGACAGGCGGCTGCGGAGTTTTCGGAACTGCTCCTGGAGAGAATCGCGAATATGTTTTAGATCGAAATGGGGGCGCCGCATTCCTCGAAACGACAAAAAGTCCCGACCAAGGTATATTTTATCTTTGTAATTATCCGGCAGATCGTGGCGGCTGATCGTATAAATTTTGATCTCGAAGCGATCCTGTTCATCCGCCAGCGGTATGAACCGGGCCACCAGCAGATTCCCGTTCAGCGCGATGTAGTAAGAGTTGGTTTCCAGCAACGCCGAATAGAGCGACAGGTTGTAAATCAAGTAGTCCTTCAACTTTTCCAGTTCAGACTGCTTTTCCTCGAGGATCTGCTGTAAGGCACTCTCTTCCTCTTGCTGAACCTCGCCGGTCACAAGATACCCGAATTGCGGGGTAATCAGAAAACGGCATTTTTCAAAGAAAAACTCAAGATGCAGTTTATCGAGGATTTCCTGCTGAAAATGATCCGGCGTAAATGTCGGAGTCTTTATGGACTCCATGGACGTGATTCTCTGTAGCGACTGCATGCACCTGCAGTCTCGGGGCTATGTGTTGGGGGTCAAGTAGATTCCCGGGGCCTGCTTCTCGTCTCCGCGGGCTATGGATGTGTAGGAACTCCTCGGTGCGGTTGGGAGTCAGATTATGAACATAGCGTCGCCATAGCTGTAAAAACGATAGCGCTGCCGAATGGCATGCTCGTACGCCTTCAATAACAATTCTCGCCCGCCGAATGCACAAACCAGCAGGAAAAGGGAGGACCTGGGTAAATGAAAATTTGTTATCAGCCCTTGTATGGAGCGAATTTGGTCAGGTGGATATACAAACAGTGATGTTTCATGTTTCCCATCGTGGAACTCTCCGTCATATCGCCGGTAGTTGTCCTCAAGAGCTCGTAGTGTAGTAGTTCCTACAGCGATTCTTGGACTATTTCGAGAATTATTCAATAGTTCCGCATTTTGCATCTGATAGGTCTCGGTGTGTAGGTGGCGCTCCTGAAAATTTCGTTCCTCTAGAGGAGCAAACGTCCCGTAGCCGATTTGTAAATCGAGCTCTACCCGGCGAACTCCTTTCTGAACGCATTCGTCAAGTAGTGTTTTCGTAAAATGAAAGCCGGCCGTAGGACCTGCCACACTACCCGGATGGCGGGCGTATACCGTCTGGTAACGTTCAGAATCCTGGGGCCCCGCTTCCCTTTTCATGTAGGGAGGTAGAGGAGGCTGGCCGTGCCGTTCAAAAAATTGCTCCGCTTCATTCGAATCCTTCCAGGCGGGTACCGGCTCCAGATAGCGCGTGGATGATTGCTCAACTGCGGCGTCGGTTGGGTTGCGCTCGTGGTAGCGAAATTGTGCACCGATTCCCGGTTCTTCGGTATCGATCGATAGTAACTCACCGGGCTGAAGTTTTCCAGAACCCTTAATTAAGCAAGCCCATAAGCCGTTCGAAGTTGTTTTCAGAAAAAGTGAGGAGATCCTACCGCCAGTCGCCCTCCGCAACTGTAATTTTCGGCGGGAGACTCTGGTGGCATTGAAGAGCAGAAGGTCATCGGAATTCAGCAGTGACGGAAGATCGGAAAATACAAGGTCCTTCATCCGTCCGTCGCTCTTTTTTACTAACAGTAGCCGCGATTCTTCTCGCCTGTTACTCGGATTCTTGGCAATTAGTTCCTCCGGCAGGTGGAAATCATAATTGTCGAGGTAATGTCGCCAGTTCACAGCCATGTTCTAGAACATCGCCGAAAATCGGGCCTGCATTACAAGGCTATTTGAGAATTACCGATTGTCGAATCGGACAAGCCGTTAAAGCATGTCTCCCGAAGAAAAGGGGTTTTGCATGGCGGAATTTTTCGACAACAATATTAGGCCTATTCTGGCTCTACCAGCAAAAGGGCTCCGCTTCGTGTATGAGCGGCCTGTGCTTGCGCGAGCTCTTCTCGCATTCCTGCTTGTTGTCATTTTCCTGTATGGATTGCGAGTTCTTAAGGAAAGTAGTTCGTCTGATTGTATCATCTGTCCCACGAGCCGGAGTGATTTTGACGATTATTATCGGGCCGCGGCGAGACTCCGCGCCGGAAAAGACCCCTATAATATGGAACTCCTACGGAAATTCCGGACTTTTCGCTATGAGCCCGGTGACCTGCGGAATCCGAAGAAATTCCTGCAGCTGATGGAGTTCCGTTCCATCGGTTCTTATTTGTATCCTCCCTTCACCGCGTACGTATTGCAGCCCTTAACCTATTTATCTTATCGTTATGCCGCGGGTAGCTTCCAGGTGCTTTCATTCGCTTCGCTTATGGCTTTCCTCTTCGTGGTGTGGAGGAGGTTGAGAAGCGACGATGTTTCGTTTTCTTTCATCGCGTCGGCTGCTATTCTCGTCTTGTTGCGCTTTTGTATGGAAAACTTTAGCAATGGCAATATTGCTTTTTTCCTCATTCTAATGTGTGGGCTGGGTTTGATTTGGGCCTGGTCTTCTTCGCGGGTTGTGGAGTTCCTCGGAGGGGCATTAATGGGAGTTGCAATGGTAATAAAAGTGACCCCTGCATTTTTTGGTCTGGTTATTTTCTCTGGTAGGCGATGGATTGCAGTCGTAGGCATGGGTTTCGGGGCGGCATTTGCTCTATCACTGCCGGCCACCACTCTGGGCTGGGAGAAAAATTTCATGCTACTGAATGACTGGCGTGTGTTTCTAATCGATAGTTTCCGGGAAATCGGCTTTATACGACCCTGGGCGAACAACCAAACCGTTTCCGCCGGCATAGGTAAGTTGTTCATCCCTTTTTCAGACCCCGACCAGGGGCGCTTCGGTTTGCCTTTCTTTTATGCCGGCGGTATACCGGATGCGAGCAAACAATTTTTCGCGAATTTAGTGCGCATAATAAATTTTGTGCTCTACGTGCTCGGCGCGCTGGTTGCCCTTTTGGTCGCATGGCGAGGTGGTCGTCGCAATATCGGCTATGTATCGGACGTCATTGCTGTTCGAATGACGTTTCTTGCAGTGCTGATTTCGCTCCTTGGCTCCGGAGTTAGTTGGTATCATGCTTATTCTATCTTGTTGATACCATTAATCGCAAGATTGTATCAGCATTTTACTCTGAAAGAAAAGCTGCATCGCTCTGAAAAGCTTGCGATCGCATCGTTCGCTTTCTTCGGGTTCGGCCGACTTGTATTCCCGTCCGGATTTAGAGCTGCGCTGTCCCTGTATTCCGTATTCGCGTGGATTGTCATCGTCGTAATTGGAATTTACGCTTTTCTCGCGCTAGTGCGATGGTCCCCGGCTCGAAGCGAAAGGGAGCCGGATTCCGCATAATGAGTTTACTGGACCAGGCGAATCCCCCGGTTCACCGTGTCATGGGCTAAACTTGTGCCTGTATAGAACTTAATTTGTCGGGGCCATGAGTTATTTGAAATTGAGCCCTGTAGGTGGGTTCGTTTATGTGCCGTTAGCCGACGTTTTTTAAGGTCGTATAGGGCCAGCATGACAAACATTCTACAAGCTGACATGCCTCTCGCATTGGCCAATTGTCCAAGTAGCAGCCAGGATGCATTGGTTGGCCTGAAGTTTCTTCTTGTGAGTTCCTGACCTGCACGCTGGTATTGTTTCTTGAGTTTACGCGAGATTCCAAATCGCGTCGCTCCTCGTGCGCGTTGTTGATGTCTGTTCAGCAGGTAATGGATGTAGCTGCGCCAGCAGCCGCTGAATTCCTTTTTGACTGTCTTGTCCAGACGCTTTGATAAAGAACCGGGAACAAGAAGTGTGGAAGGTGTTTCCTTGATCTTAAGGCAATGGTACCGTGCTTCCCAACCTGACTTTGCATTTGTAATTCTCATGGCTCTCCCCTTCCTTTGCTCGTTTATTCGAAGAGGGTGCTCAATATTGCTCTGGGTGCGTATTTTTTTGGGAAGGGTTGTTTTTTTCTGTCTCTTTTTGTCTAATCACTTGAACTGGGCTCTTGGAAGGGAGTTTTTTGTAGGAGCTCCTCTGAATGTAGGTATAGTCGCCAATGAAGCCGGGTAAGTACGTTTACTATCCAATTCTTGTTATTCTTATATATTTTGGGGTAGATAAGATCTGTTTGGATACCCGAGTAAAAATGCTGACGCAACAGGATGCGGTATTCCTCTACTTCGATTATAAGACACGCCTCTTGAAAGAGATGCGGAAAGTTTATCAGAAGAGGCTGAAATCGAGTAAATCGGGAAAAAGAAAGATAGTTATGGTCCTTGGGAGCTCAAGGCTCATGTTCTTTAGCTATCCTCAGTTTTCCATGAATTTTCCTGAATGGGAGATATTCAACTTCAGCGCTCCAGTAACGGCCCCCGCATACTATGCATACATTCTTCAAAGAACTCTGGATATGGGGGTTAAGCCGGATTATATCATACTGGAAACTGACCCGTACCAATTCAACGCGAATTCAAATGTCTTTGTCCGCTCAAATTTGGCCTATAGTTTTGATCTTAAATTTATATTCAATCATGCGGGGCTTATCACTAACGATGAAATTTCATATTTTCTTGCTCGTCGCATGTTCGCCGGCTACAAATACCCATTGTGGCCGGATAACCTGATCCAGAGGTTGAGCAACCGACAATATCTATATAAGCTCATCCTGCTGGATAAATATCAGGAATTGAATCGCGGCGCGGGAACATCGTTATTCTTCCGCCCAAATTGGTATCAAATTGATTTCCCATGGTTGGCGGGTATCGCGGAGAAGGATTTTCGCCGGATGTACAGTGACGGAAATTATCGGCTCAGCGAACGACAGTTCGTCTTCCTGCGAAAAATTTTGGATATGGCTTCCAAAAACAATATCGCTTTGCTGATGCTTCGCCCTCCCGTTTCACGCCCGATGAACTTGAAAATTGAGAAGGATAAGCGGCTTGTCAAAGGATTGGCTGAATGGGAAGCTCGATTTAGCGAGGAAACACGGTCATATGGGTATCCATTCGTCGATTTAGGCCGTCGAAAAGACTTTAAGTGCAATACCTACGTCGATGCAACTCACATGTCGCTGGATTGTTATCACCCAATGTTGATTTTATCCATGCGTGAATATGAAAAAGGCCTAAGAGGACGTCCACGTAGGAACTCCTCAGTCAAAGAGTGAATCGTAACTTTTATTTGCTGAGGTTTCGGATCATGCCGGCGGAATCTTTGTAGTCCGTGGTCTTCCATCGCAGGCTGCCGTCCGGATTGAGAATTACAAACAAGGGCAACCCGATTTTGAGCTCTTTGAAATCCGGTTTCGCCCGGAAATCCTTGAAGACGGCGTCTGTATCATACACTTTCAATAGAGTGGCTTTTTGTAAGGCCGTGTTGAGAGCGCCTTTCTTAACCGCCAGTTTGTTGAAGAGTTTACAGTTCACGCACCAGTGGGCGTAAAAGTCTATAAACACCGGTTTGTTTTCCGCGCGGGCTTGAGTCATTGCCGGCTTTACCTGGCGATAGAAAGTCAAATTGCCCATTTTCTCTATCTTGGCCTTCTCTTCCGATTTTTCACCGCCGCAATAAGCTGTGAACAAGCCGCACAAGAATATCAAGAGAAAGCGGCGAAGCATGCGTGGAGTTCCTACGGAAATTGAATGGGGGTGGTTCATGGCTAGTCAGCTCAGGGTATTTTTACGGAGTTATTTGATGGAGGATAGCATTGGCCGGTCTTCTCATTGCAAATTTGAGTGAGCACTTTGAAGAACTTTCCAGTTGGCCAAGAATTGCCCTGGTGAGTGAAAACAAAATTGCCGGTGCCGCGTAAGACCGTTGCTTCCACTTTTGTATCGAATTCCCCCACCGGTTTTTTTATGAGCATGGGTTTACCCTTGATGGAACCGTCCCGGTTCAATGACTTCCAGCTAAAGCCGATAGGAATTAAATTCCCTTCCTTCCCGCTGTCCAGGTAGGCATGGTGAGCCGGTGGGATTGTGATTTCAACGGTCAGTTCATTGCCGGAATGAGACACGCGGATCTTTTCAAGGTCCTTGTCGCGATTTTCGCTGTAGGAACTCCTCGTTCCTACAGCGGAGCCGTTCTCGGATGGAGTCTGACGGCCGTCTTTACAGGCTTGTAGGGCGAGGATGATTGAAAGCGCGATGAAAAGCCGCGAGGAGAAATTAAGATTCATAAAAGGCTATCCCGACTATCATGATGGAATGATGGTCGAGACCAAGAAAAACACCGGCGATATCGACGTCCCGTATTTTTCGAGCCATATTCCCTCCGAAAACCACCTGTAAAATGCTGTAAATTGCCGGCCATGAGTGGGATCTGGCGAGGAGGGCAATTGTATTGGGCGAGGAGATCCTACAGAAGCAGCCGAGCGGGTTCAGGCTTGTCCTGTCCCTGGTTCGGCGAGATTATGCGGTGCAGTATGCCGGGACGGTGCTGGGTGTCGTCTGGGTAATCGTGCAGAATCTGTTTCAGATTGGAATATACTATCTAATATTCGGAATCGTACTCGCGGATCGTCGGGCCGGCCTGATGCCCATGGGAGGGCAGGACTATCTCCTGTACCTGCTGGGAGGCATGACGCTGTGGTTGCCTCTGGCTGAAATGATGGTCCGATCCGGTGGAATCCTGTCGGAGAATCGCGTATTGATTCGCCGAACGTCGGTAGGGGCCGATTACTTCGTGTGGGTACCGGTAGTTCAGGCCATATTGCATTATGCGCTACTTGCCGTCCCAATCGCCTTGATTGGATATGGGCGCGGCGGGCTTTCGCCATACTTTCCTATCGCGTGGTTGGCGGGGCTCCTTTTGCTCTTGCTCGCGGCCGGATGGGGGTTCATCCTCGCGCGGATCAGTTTATTGCTTAAGGACGTAAGTCCTCTCGCGCAGTTGCTTCTGCAGGTGTTCTTCTGGGCGACACCCATCGTCTACCCCGTAACCGATGGCACCTTCAAGTTCTTTATATGGAACCCGTTCTACGTGCTCGTGGAGTTGCATCGCGGTTTGCTGTTTGAGATGCCCGGCACGCGATTGCCCGATATACCGTTTTGGAATGGTCTGACCGCGCTGGTGGCATTGAGTATACCGGTCTATGTAATTGGTTCCAGGCGATTGAAATGGATTGTAGCGGATCACATCTAAGAAACCATACCGGCCGAAAAGCATCATGAAATTGGAAATCAAAAACCTGCACAAGGAGTATCGCATCTTTACCTCCTTTCAGCAGCGGCTCGCCTCGGCGATGACCCTTGGCCTCTATGCCGGTTCCGTGCGATATCACGCTCTAAAGGGACTGGATTTGAGCCTGGGCGGCGATGAGCGCGGTGAAATCGTCGGTATAATCGGACCTAATGGCGCCGGCAAGAGTACACTTTTGCGAATACTCGCCGGGAACGCGCGCCCAACTTCGGGCAGCGTAAAGTTCGCGGGAGCCGTCCGTTCCATACTCGAACTGGGCGTCGGCTTCAGTCCTGAACTGACTGCTCTGGAGAACATCTATTACAATGGGCGCCTTTTCGGCTATGACGGCCGTCAGTTGGCCCGGGCCGCTGATGAGGTCCTGGAATTCGCCCGCTTGCGTGATTTCGCGCGGCAGCCTCTGAAGACCTATTCAACCGGAATGCAGATGCGATTGGGCTTCGCGCTGGCATCGCATCAGCGAAGCGACCTGTTTCTCATCGATGAAGCCCTTGCGGTCGGTGATGCCAGCTTTCAGCAGAAATGCATTGAGAGGTTCAGGAGTTTTCGCGAGCAAGGCAGCTTAATTGTCGTGGTCAGTCACGATACCAGCATGTTGCATTCCGTATGCGACCGCATGATTTTGCTGGATGACGGTGTCGTGCGCGCTCAGGGCGAGCCGGCCATGGTCGTCGATTCGTACATGAATTTGATCGCCGAGAAGTCATTCCGGGACGCCGGCGATGCTCGCGTGCTGGAAGACGCGGAATACGAGTTGCGCCTTCTGGATGAACAGGGGCGGGATCGGGATGTCATATTTCCCGGCGAGCCCTGTATTCTACGTCTCCACCTGCGTCCTGGAGCACCCATACCCGACGCCACCGTAGGAATTCATATCAGCGATTCGCGCGGCATACGGGTATTCGGAACCAATACCCATCTTCTGGCGCCGGGAAAATCGATTCCGGAGCCGGGGCCCGAAAATTCACTCCAGGTGGATTTTGTTCTCAAGGCTAATCTGGGGCCTGGACGCTACGCGGCTGGTTGCTCCGTGCATCGGGGGAGGGCCCATGCCAATGATTGCTTTCTCTGGGAAGAAGCTGTGTTGGATTTTGAGGTGGAACACGGCTCCGGACCTGACTTCGAGGGGTTGAGTTTCATGGAGCCGGAGTTGCGAATTAAGCAAGCTCCGTAGGAGTTCCTACGGCAATTGTTGACAGGAGCAGCTTGTCGGGGCATAGAGCAGGAAGGCGATTTCCATGGAAGAACTGAATAATCTAAAGCACGAAGAGTTCGGAATTCAGCAAAGTCGCGATGATGGCCGCATCAATTTGCGCTGGTCCGGTTCCCTGTTCGTGCCTGAACCTGAAACTATTCTGGAGCCGTATCTGGACGGGATACTTGAAGAAGCCCGCGGCGATGGGCTGCGAATTCGATTTCAGTTTGAGGACATGGAGACGATGAACTCCGTGGTCCTCTCTTTTATGATTCGGTATCTACGCAAAATAGAAGAGAACCGTGTCCCCGTCTATTTTACCTATGATCCCGCAAAGAAGCTGCAGATCGCGTTTTTTAAGTCCCTGTCATACATCGCCCAGAAATCCGAGTACATAACGGTTAGCGAAAAGAATGTATGAGCCGCGACGGCTCCCTGAAGCAAATCGCGCCCTGTAGGAACTCCTCGGACTAGAGAGTCGGGGAGGGCGTCGTCGAATCGATGGGAGGCGTTGAGAAAACGGTCCCGCGCGTCAAACAGGCTTCCGTGCAAGAGCGATACTGGGAATCGGAAGAGGAGCCCAGCGAGGTAAAACCCGAAGAAGTGCACGTCCCGCCGGAGGTTTGGCGCAGCCAGTAAGCTTTTTCGCAATCAAAGAAACAAATTTTCGCGCCTGTTGTGTAAGTACGACTCGTGTCCAGGGGATTGGGGTAGGTGGTCGCGTTCGGGAGTACGTCGCAAATGTCGGCGGCGGCTTTCGGGCTCGGAATGGATATGCTGTAAGTTGTTTCCAGAATGGTTGTAAATACGGTCTGGAAGGTGGAGCCGCCGGCGGTATTCGCGCATTCCAGGGCGGTAGTCATGGCTACCTGGCAGGAAGCGACGGGACTGCTTTGCCGCATCAACAGGAGATACTCAAGCTGTTGTTCTTCGGATGAAGGCTCTTTGGTCGCCGTGTCCAGTCTACAATTCAGAAGGGAGCCGAGCATAAGAATCGCCGCGGCTGCCGGAAGGGTGTATCTTGATATCATTCTCATTCGTGGTCTATCGGCGCGATCGGGGTTTCCGCTCTCATTGGTCATTTTTGTTCCTGCTCGCCTTCTATTAAGGAAACACTGCCGTGTTGCCGTCAAGGGTCAAGCACACTTCCGGGCCCCGGATTCGAGTCCGTGATATGGAATAAGCATTGACGTAGGAGTTCCTCGCTCCACAAGGAATTATGTCCCCGAAATCCATTCGAAATCTAATCATAATCCTCATGACCGGAGTCACGATTACCGCTCTATCGGCATGGTTGGTAGGAGTTCCTACGGGAACCGGTGAAGTCAGCGCCCAAACCAGCCGGGTGATTACATTGAAAGCGGTGGGGGACATCATGCCCGGCACCAATTTCCCCCGAAACCTGCTGCCCAGGGGCAGGGGCGAGGAGCTCCTACAAAAAATCGGGAGCCGGCTCACCGGGGCGGATGTGTTGTTCGGCAATTTTGAGAGCACATTGACCACATATCCGAGAACGGCCAAGAATACGAAGCGCAAGCTGATCTTCGCGTTTCGGACGCCGCCGAAGTATGCTCGCACCTTTCGGGAGGCGGGCTTTAATGTATTGAGCGTGGCCAACAACCATTCCCATGATTTCTACCCCCGGGGTTATCGGGATACGATACGTAATATCCGAGCCGCCGGCATGACGCCCGTGGGAGAGCGCAATCGCATCGAATATGTGGACGTGAAGGGCGTGAAGATTGCGTTCATCGGATTCGGATACACCAATCGCCACAACAATATCAGAAACATACGAGCGTCGGCGGCTCTCGTGAGAAAGGCCGCGAAACAAGCATCGATCGTAATATTGTCCATGCATGCCGGGGCCGAGGGCGCCCGCGCGTTGCATACTCGGGAAAGAGTGTA
>CAZGYS010000062.1:0-3171 GCA_964530305.1 uncultured Leptospiraceae bacterium | reverse complement strand
CGGACCGAAAAATTCTACGGCGAAAACCGGGGCAATCTGGTGCGCTTTTCGCGCGCCATGATTCGTAACGGCGCGGACCTGGTGCTGGGGCACGGTCCCCATGTTCCCCGGGCCCTGGAACTGTATCGCGGGCGATTGGTCGCGTATTCCCTGGGCAATTTCATCGGGTATCGAATGTTTCGCATCAGCGGGCCCAATGGTCTTTCCTTGATCCTGGATTTGCGCCTGGATGAACAGGGGCAATTTTTATCGGGGCAAGTAATACCCGTGCGTTTGCGCGGACGCGGCGTACCTGAGTATGATCCGCAAGGCCGTACCATCAAGCTGATGCAAAGACTGATCAGGGCCGATTTTCCGCGCACGCCGCTTCGCCTCACCAGTTCGGGAAAGATTTTGCGGACCGGTTCTCCTCAATGAGTTCGGGCGATGCTCGCGCCAATCGAATATTACTGGGCGTGCTCACCGCCCTGCTGGCGGAGCCCGTTCCCCTTCTATATCTTCTCTATCTGAAAAGGCAGGCGGCGCCCGTCGCCTACGCCGTGCTCTTTCCTGAATCGCCGGAATTGCTGGAACGAATCGCGGGCCGCGTAACCACCGAGCGAGCCGCGGCGGGGCAAAAATCGGCGGCCCGGCACTGCGGGACCTGTCACCTGGCGCCGCCTCCGGATGTATTGCCCCGGAAGACCTGGGTTCCCGTTCTGCGAAACATGGCGGCGCGCATGGGCCTGGCGGCGAATATGCCGCGCCTTGCTCGCGAAGAGTACGGGCTGCTGCGGGACTTGAAACGAACGGGCCTTTCGCCGGAGGCGATTGTCTCGCCCCGGGAGTTTCGCGAAATCGCCTATTACTACTACCATCGGGCTCCGAAGAAGCCGCGCGCGCAGGCCGAGCGTCCGCTCCCCCGTAAAGGCGCGCCGTTCCAATTGCGGGCCGTCGCGCGCGAAAAGCCCGACGCCTTGCACGACATCACCATGGTGAGCGTCGATTCCGAAAAAAGACAGGTGCTGGTCGGAACCTTGATAACGCCACGCGCGAAAGGGTCCGCTCCGCCGAGTCATATTTCCCGTCTGGACGTATATTCCAATCGCCTCAAATATTTGAACGGAACCAGACTTGATTCACCGCCGGTGCATCTGGCCGCCGGGAAAAAGCGCCGACTGCTGGTAACCCTGGGCGGGCCGCCGTTTGGTCCGGGCCGTGTCCTGGAGGAGGGTGCCCCGGGACGAAAACCGCCCGGCGAAGTGTTCGGCGCCTGGCGGACCATTCTCAAGAAGAACTATCGTCTTGTCCATGTGGCGGCCGCGGACCTGGACGCGGACGGCGCGGACGATTTGATTCTGTCGGGATTCGGCTTCAATAAAGGCGCGTTGACGGTGCATCGCGCCGGGGGCGGCGAACGCGTACTCAGCGGAAGCTCCGGCGCGATTCGCGCCCATGCGCTTGATATGAACGGAGATGAGCGCCCGGACGTCGCGGCGTTGATGGCCCAGTCCAGGGAAGGCGTCTTTCTGCATGTGAACGGGGGCGAGGGGCGCTTTCGCCCCCGGGCCCTGGTGGAGCAGCATCCGGCGTTCGGTTATACGTATCTGGCTATCGCGGATCTCAATGGGGACGGGCTTCCCGATCTGCTTACGACGAACGGCGATAACGGCGATTTTGCGAATCCGCCCCTGAAATATTATCACGGCGTGCGCCTTTATTTGAATCAAGCGGGGAAGGACGGCGCCCCTGAATTTAAAGAGAGCTGGTTTTATCCCCTGCACGGCGCTTTTCGCGTGGAGGCCCGGGATTTCGATCTGGACGGGGACCTGGATCTGGCCGTCATCGCCTTGTACGACGACGCGAAGCGTCGGCCCCGTGAGAATTTCGTATACTTCGAAAATACGGGTGACGCGCGAACGCCCCGCTTTCGTCCCCTGGTGGTCGCGGGGCTTGAAGCCATGGTGCCCGGCGTGATGGATGTGGGCGATCTGGACGGGGACGGCGATCTCGACGTCGTCCTGGGCGCGTTGCGTTATTTGAGCAATCCCTCCCTCTCGGAAACCGAACGTCGGAGTGCGCGAAAACGCACGGTTGCGCCGCCCATGCTGATGCTGCTGGAAAATCGAACCCGCTGAAGTGAAATCGGACCGGTGGAAAGCCGGAGAGTTTCGGTCTCCGGAAGACCGGCGAACGCGTAACTTTCGCGGCCCTCCCGCGTCTCAATGAAAGCAGGCCCATTAAAATCGCTTGCCTTCGCCGTATCGTGGGGGCGATTTTGTTTTTGAAGGCCATCGCACGACCTCATGGAACAGATTCTCATTGTAGACGACATGGACACCTGGCGGGAGCGCCTGACGGCCATCCTGGACCGCAGCGGATACAAGACCATTACCGCACGTTCCGGTGAAGAGGCCCTGGAGCTGGCCGAAAAAGAGCAGCCCCGATTGATCCTCATGGACGTGGACATGCCCGGCATGAACGGTTTCGAAACCTGTGCCCGGTTGCTGGACGAGGAAGTCACCGAGGATATTCCCGTCATATTCGTCACCAGCGGCGCCGGCGCTCACTTCATCGAGCTTGGTTTCAAGGTGGGCGCGGTTGACTATGTTACAAAGCCGTTTCATGAAAGGGAGTTGCTGGCCCGCGTCAAGACTCACCTGTCCCTGCGCGCGCGAACCGTGGAACTGGAAGAGGCGAATCGCATGTTGCGCGAAATCGCCAACATCGACGGTCTCACCTTGCTGGCCAACCGCCGTCGTTTCGATGAACATCTAAAGGCGGAAATGAATCGCCGTTTCGAATTGGGCGGCGTCCTGCCGCTGTTGCTCCTGGATATCGACGACTTCAAGTTATACAACGACACCTTCGGGCACATTGCCGGGGACGATGCCCTCAAGCGCACCGCGGATGTTTTGCGGGCGGCCGGCGGCGAAGGCGGCCTGGCGGCGCGCTACGGCGGAGAGGAGTTCGCCGTGGTTCCCTCCGGCGAAGACTCGCGGGACGTGGAAAAAATCGCCGAGGAAATTCGCTCGGGGGTGGAAGCCCTGGCCATCGAACATGCGGGCGCCCGAGCGGCCGCGGTGCTGACCGTCAGTGTCGGCGTGTTCGCGGCCGTGCCGGGAGTCGGTGCCGTGCCCGAAGAGTGGATTCGCCGCGCCGACGAGCAGTTGTATCGCGCCAAGAACGAAG
>CAZGYS010000061.1:0-16885 GCA_964530305.1 uncultured Leptospiraceae bacterium | reverse complement strand
GGTCCATTGTCCGCGGGTGAATCCGAGACGAACCATGAACATCGATTTCTTCAAAAAAGGTATTTCCCTGGGGCTGGGATTCTTTCTATGTCTGGCCGTCCTGGCCGGAGGAACGGTGCTCATCGCGGACGCCCTGCATGTCTTCTCCGCGAATCAAGTCGTATCGTCTTCGCAAATCAACGCTAACTTCAACAAGCTCCCGCCCATCGGTTCCATCCAGGCCTGGCACAAGGACCTGGGCGGAGTTCCGGGCCTGCCCGACGGCTGGGTTCAGTGCGATGGGCAGGTACTGAGTGATTCCGAATCGCCCTTGAACGGACAGACCATTCCTAACTTGAACAGCCCGGTCAACGCCTGGAATTCGAAAGGCTCGTTTCTTCGGGGCAGCACGACCTCAGGCATATTCGAGAACGATGCTTTCCAGGGGCATCACCATAACAGCCTCCGCGCCGATGGGAGCGGCTCCAGCGTGAATCCGGGATACAATCCGCCGTCGCAAGGAGCCCTTCCTTATAACAGTTTCCCCTATGCCCAAACCGCCGTAAGCGACGGCGTGAATGGCACGCCTCGCACGGGCGCCGAGACCCGCTCCGTGAACATGTCCGTGGTCTGGATCATGCGCGTTAAGTAGGACGCTTCCCGAGACTGACGCGCTCTTCCACCAGATATCCCATGGTCTTATAGAAGGCGACGGCATCCGCCTGGGCGGGCCGCACCTGCAGGTTGATCTTCAGACAGCCCCGCGCCGTCAGTTCCGCTTCCGCGTGTCGCAGCAAACGCGATGCGATTCCTCGGCGACGCATGTCTTCGCGTACGGCCAGGGTATAGATCCAGCCGCGATGTCCGTCATACCCGGCCATGACGGTCCCGGCCGGTCGGTCGTTTGAGTCGGCCGCCACAAAGAACAGTCCATCGCCCTGGGCGACTTTCGCGCGGATGACGGCCGCGGGTTCATTGCGATCCCGGGCCGGACCGAAGACCGCATCCCAGAGGGCGGCGACGGATTCGGCGTCCGGATCAGCGTAAGGCCGAATGGTAACCGGCGCTTCCGCGCTCACGTCGAATCGCCTCGGGCGATGTCCCGCCACTCCGCGTCCGCCATGGGATCCTTTAATTGCGCGGGCCGCAGCCTTAACTTGTATTCCATGGTCTTGCAGCCCTTGATGAAATATCCCGGATAATAGTAGTTCAGTTTCATTTCCCGGGCGATTTCCGTTTCCAGCAGCATGGTATAGGTACCCGGACTGTACTCGGCGAACTCGGGCTCGAAGAAAAAATAAACGGATGAGAGCGCATCGCCCACGCGATCCAGGATGCCGATTCCCGCCGGGCGATCGTCCTTGAACAGACGCAGCTCGAAAGTGTCCACGCCCAGGACCGAATCCACGAAGAATTCGCGGTACGACCTTTCGTCCATGTCGTCCTCGGTCTTATCGTGCTGGAAATCCAGGTAGCGCTGGTACATTTCCAATCGCCCGGGCGAAAACTCCGTCGGACCGATTTCGTGCCGAAACACTTCCCGCCCCTTGCGCAGGACGCGCTTCTGGTTGCGGCTGGGAACGAAGGTCTCCAGGGGAATCCGGAGCACCTTGCACTCCAGGCAGTCGGGGCAGTCCGGTCGGTAGAAGCGGGTGCCGTGCCGGCGATAGCCCGAATCGAGCAGAGTGCGATAGTCAGGGCCGATTTCCCGGCCGTCCAGGAAGAGCAGGCTGGAAAATCTCCCCGGCAGATAGGCGCATTCCAGGGACATATGGCCGATATAGTTCAGCGCTTCCAGTAATTGCTCGGTGGGATGCATGTTTCGAAGCGATATTTTCGGCGATTCCGGTCGCCGCTACTTTAAAAAACAGGGGCGCCCCTGCCCCATGACCGAAAATTGGTCAACCATGGGTAGAATATTCAACTTTTCCGCCGGTCCCGCGACTCTCCCGCTGCCGGTGATGGAAGACATTCAAAAAAATTTCCTGGATTACCAGGGTTCCGGTATGTCCGTAATCGAGATGTCCCACCGAGGGCAGATCTTCAAGGACATCTACGCCGAGTCGGTGGCGAATCTTCGTAAAATCGCGAACATTCCCGATCGCTTCGATATACTTTACATGCAGGGCGGCGCCTCCACGCAATTCGCGCTGATCCCCATGAACCTTTCGGGCAAGGGTCGCAAGGCCGGCTACGTCAACACGGGTTCCTGGTCCAAAAAGGCCATCGCCCAGGGTAAACTGGCGGGCGTGGACCTGGTGGACTGCGGTAATTCCGACGACAAGAACTTCAACTACATCCCGACGGTGAACGCGCCGGCCGGGATGGACTATCTGCACATCACCAGCAACAACACGATCTTCGGAACCGAGTTCGCCGCGTTGCCGAACCCGGGCGACTCAAAACTCATCATCGACATGAGCTCCAATTTTCTCTCCGGCCCCATCGACTGGACGAATATCGGCATGGTCTACGCCGGCGCGCAAAAGAACGCCGGACCCTCGGGCGTGACGGTAATCGTCATCGACAAGGAATACTACGAGCGCGAAAGCGATTCCACGCCGGACATGTTCCGTTACTCCACCTACGCGAAGAACGACAGCATGTACAACACGCCACCGACATTTCAGATTTACGTCTTCGGTCTCGTGCTCAAGTGGATCGAGTCCCAGGGCGGCCTGGCAGGCGTTGCCGCGGGCAATAAGGAAAAAGCCAGCTACATCTACGACGTCATCGACGCCAACCCGGACGCCTTCATCGGCCACGCCGAAAAAGATTCCCGCTCCATGATGAACGTCACTTTCAATCTGAAGGATAAGGACAAGGAAGCTGATTTCCTGGCCGGCGCGAAGGCGCTCAACCTGGACGGCTTGAAAGGCCATCGTTCCGTGGGTGGTTTCCGCGCCTCCATCTACAATGCCATGAGCAAGGACGGCTGTAAGGCTCTCGCGGATTACATGACCAAATTCGCGAAAGGCTGAATCGCCTCGCTTTGATGTATTTTCCCCGGTCGTCGTGAATTCTCCGACGGCCGGGAAAGTTCTTCTTTTCCTATTCCTCTCTCAATCCTTCCCACGCAGCGTACTCTCGCGCGGATGGCCGGCATAGAATCGGCAATCCGACGGCGTCCGTGTCGATACGCGATACGGATTGTACTATCATGAGTGGCCCTTGAAAAAACTACGTCGAGAGCCGGGGAAGCGTCTCCCGGTGCCGACGGAAAAATCATCCAGGACCCATAATCTCTCCATTATAAAGATCCCACCCTGGCCGGGAGGGCACCCGGCTTCGTCTTTCATGGAGCCACACCCGCATGGGGAGGGATCGATGGACTGGCGGCGGTGGGGAGCGATTTATAACAGCCGGGAAGCAAAAATGCAAGCGGGGGAACGAAATCGCAATGCGCGCCAGGGCACGGAGACAACATTGAGGCGCAAAAAAACGAAAAAAATCAGGCACCGCGAATACGAGCGGCGATATCGTCGGAGATGGGATAGATTTTTTCCGGCGGCAGCAGGCGCTTCGCCTCTTTATATTTTCCCCGTTCCCGCAAGGCGGCGATTTTACGGGTCAGGGGAGTCAGGTCCCTGATTTTGCGAATCCACTCATCATTGTATTCCTCGATGACGTGCCGGCTCAATCCCACCTGAATGCTCCAGTGGGACAGCTTTTCGCCGCGAAGCGACCGTTCCGGATCCCATTGGATATGGACTCGGGCGGCGTCGAAGGCCCGGCGCCACTCTTCATGCTTACGAAACACGCCGGGGGCCGGACTCGTCAAAACGCCCAGGGAAAGCGCCCGTTCCCAACCGCTTCTGGAAATTCGGATTCCGAGAATGTGCTCCTGGCCGGGCTTGCGCCCCCAGTTGCTTCGCGCCATCAGCCACAAATAGGAAGGCTTGATCCAGGTCATGCGTCGAAAGGAGAACGGTGCCGAAAATTTACCGTCGCGAATAGCGGGCCCGGCAATATCTTCGCCGTAAGCCTGATAGACGAAAATGGAGTCGCGATCAAAATCCGCGCGAATTTCGAAATCCTCGTTCGAGCGAGCCATGACTAATACAACCCGTAGAATCCGCCGACGTATTTTCGAAACACGGCTTCGCGGCCGTGCTTGCGAATATAATTGGCGCGGGCGCGACGCGCGTTGGCCTGGTGGTCCTCATAATAGCGCGCGAAATGCAGGCGCCCCGTGGTCCAATCGAAGACGAAGAAGTTAATCTCCTCGATCACGGGGTTGCGGGCCGCGGCAAGGGCCTGGTCGCTGAAGAAAGCGATGGGCGTGGGCGGCAAACCCTTGTAGTAGTAAGCGTTATAGGGCGATTCGATTTGCAGATCTTTTTTCTTTAAGAAAGGGCGATGAAAGCCAAGGGCATACTCCACGGTGGGACATGAACCCAGGGGGCCGTCCCACTTCAAGCGACGATGGAAGACGCCCGAAACGCGACGATAATCTCGATTGGAGGCCGCTTCCTTCTCGACGATGGAAGCGAGAATCACTTGCTGGCGGGGCGAAAGCCCCCGAACGGTTCCCAGGTTCGCGAAACGATCCGCTCCGGCCCGGAGCAAACGCGTAATGATCAGCCGCGCAATGCGCACGTCGCCTCCGAATACGCGGGTATGGCCCGGCAAATTAATGTAGTAAACCCCGGGCCGAAACAGGCCCTCAAAGCGATTGGCATCAGGACGGGGGGCCGGCACAAAGTTAAGGTCGGCGGGAAATTTCTCTTTTAAGGCGACTTCTCGGACGGAGGGGCAATCGGTAATGCCTCGGCTTGCCAGGCGTTTGCACCAATCGCGCACGCGTTCTCCGATCCGGACGTCCACCAGCACCGGTCGCTCCCGAAGCATGGCCCAACCGCCCAGACCGGCGACCAGGGCCAGGTGCCCGAAAATGAGCAAACCCGCGGCGGCTTTCAGAAATGAGGATGGACGCAGGGGAAGCATGGCCTCGAACCATCGGCCCCGGGCCGCGGCGGGCGCAAGCTTTTTCCGGCGGGCTTTTTGCCGGGCCGTCCACGCCATCCCGCCGATAATCAGAACAGGGAGAACTATATGTGGTTAAGACTTGGCGAGAGCGAACTGGTGAACCTGGACTATGTCGCCTCCATAAAGAAAGGGCTGAAGAACACCATCGACATTCAATTCAGTGATTTCGATCACGCCCGCGTGCTGCCTTTCCAGGAAAAGGAAATCCGCGACCAGGCCTTCGACAAACTGGTGGACAACCTGGTTAAGTTGCGGGACGCAATGGAATAAGGCTCGCCGCGGCCGGGGTTTACAGCTCAACGCCGGCCACCGCGAAAAAGCCGACGCCCACATCGGTTCCGGCGAAGACCATGCCGAAACCCAGCCGCGAAATCGCGCCGTACTTGTAGGCCATCGCCGCGAAACCCGAGTAACTCGGACCGCCCCGGGTAAAGGAAGACAGGTCCAGGTTCACGAGCAGATCCCAGCGCCTTGAATAGGGATAAAAAACATCCAGACTCACGCCGCCGCCTTCGCCCTGGGGGCCGGCGCGGAGATATACATTCACGTCGACATACCCCGCGGCCCAGCCCAGACCGACCTGGCCCAGCGCTCCACTGTACTGTTCCGAGCTCGACTCTCCCCGAAGACGTTCCAGGTCCGATACCTCCGCGGCCGAGCGATAGCTTTCCACTCCCAGGGCCGCGCCGAAGCGAAACATGCGCGGCGTATAGCCGAACCCCACGAGCACCTCGGCCTCGTGAAAACCCGGCGCGATGCTTCCGCTGACCTCGTAGCCGAAATCCAGCCACTTGCGTCGCGTGCGCGATCCCAGGTCGAAACCGGCGCCGATGCCCGCGCCCAGAAAACCGTAGGCCTGAGCTTCCAGGGACCAGTTGGTCCAGCGCACGGGCCCCTGGAAAGTTTGGGCTCGGGGAGGATCGCCTGGGATAAGCATAGCCGCCGTCAGCGCGAAAATGAACAGGCCGAGTCGGCGTTTCAAGAAATTCAAACCCCATCGCCTCATCGCCGTGCTCCCGTAATCGCCTCCAGGCGACGAGCTTCGCGCAGGCCGCTCAGGTAGGCGCCGTGGACGGTGGACGGATACCGGGAATGGGTCGCCTCGCCGGCGAAGAAGATCCGGTCCTGGACGGGCCGGGCAAGAATCTCGCGCGCATTCCGGGACATGCCCGGCGCCGGTACGGAATAAGAACCCAGCGCGAAGGGGTCGTCATGCCAGCGCGTAACCAGGCCGGCAACGGCCCCACGCTTTTCTCCGAGCATGCTCGCGAAGGCACGGCCGCCCCGGCCGATGAGTTCGGCGTCGCTTTTATCCGCGGCCGGATAGATGCCCCCGCCGTCGAGCCCCACGACGATGGGCTTGCCCGTGAAGCGATGCATGTTTACGAAACTCGAAGGGAGAGCGTCCAGGGGATAACGACTTATCACGTCCACGTCTTTCGGCCAGAAGGACCTGTCGTATTTAAGGACCAGTTTGTTCAAAGCGCCGAAACCGATCTCGCTGATGGCTCGACGTTTTTGCGCGGTCAGGCCGGGGCGAAAGCGAATTCGTTCGGACTTGAGGACGCCCAGAGGCAAAGTGCAAATCAAGCGGCTCCCGCGCACGACGCCTCTTTCGCCGCGGAGTTCGACTTCATTGCCGTCCAGATTGATTTGCTCGACGGGAAATTCCAGGCGAATCTCCAGGCCGCCGCTCAGGCCCTGGATTACCGGCGCGTAGCCGCCCTGGGGCAGGTAATCGCCTCCCGCGAAATCGAGACCTTCCTCCACGGAAAAAAGCGAAATTCGTTCCAGCGCCGTGCCGTAGGCCGCCTCGATATTCGTGCGCAGGGCCCACTTCTCCAACGGCGAAACCGGCCGCCCTCTTTTACGGCTCAATCGCCGTACGGCTTCCGCCAGACTGATGTCCCGGTCTAGGCGCGTTCGAAGTTCGGCCAGTCCCATGGTAAACTCGAGGACCGATGCTTCCACGGCTTCGAAATCGCGGTCGGTGAATTCCCGCCCATGGCGATCCAGAACCATGGCTTGCTCCCAATCGGTATACATGAGCCGCTGGCCCAGGCGATCACACAAATGCGCCACGGGATTGCGAATGTTTCCGTGAATCCAGGAAGCCCCCAGATCGATGGGCGCGCCCAGGGAAAAATCGGTATGAATGCGCCCGCCGATCCGATCGCGCCCCTCCAGCACCAGCACGTCGTAACCCTGTTTCTTCAAGCGGCGCGCGGCGGCAAGGCCCGCGATACCCGCGCCCAGGATCAGAATTTTCTCGCCCCGGGTTCGAGCGCGAGCGGCCCGGGCCTCACGCGTGTTGAGGCCCAGAACGCCGGCGCTCCAGGCGGCCGCCCGTTTCAAAAAATTCCCGCGTGTCATGTGAGTATTAAACGATGAATTGCGACCCAATTCCTCTTTCTGGATACAGATGGAAAAGAAAATGGCGCGCTCTCAATCCGCCCTATGGCGACTTTCAGGCTCCCCTGGGAAGCGCGCTCTTTCGAAAGTGACCCGGCGTCTTACCGGTCCGGCGCTTGAACGAATTATAGAAGGCCGAACTGGTATTGAAGCCGGAACGAAAACCCACGGTGAGAATGGGCATCTCCGGCTCTTCCAGCAGCAATCGCCGGGCGTGCTCGATGCGAAATTCATTCACGAATCCGTAGAAACCGCCGCCCGGCTCCAAATTAAGAATTTCGGATAATTGATGAGTCCCCAGATCCACGCGCTCGGCCAGGTCCGGAAGACTCAGCTCCTCATCCAGGTATAATTCTTCCTCGGCCATAATGCGACGCAGGTGCTCGAGCACGGCTTCAATGTCCAGGTTGCTCACGCGGGATTGCTCATGGCGATTTCTTCGATCCTGTAGCGCCAGGCGTCCCAGGAAGCCGGGCCGGCGATTTTCCGCCAGAAACAGGATCACCAGAATTATGGTGGCCGCCGCGTCGGCGAAACCCTCGTCGTTCACGAAATCCGTAATCACGCAAGCCAGAAACCCGGCGATGATCACCAGGAGAAAATTGATTCGCGCCCGCTGTTCATCCAGGACCGTTTTGCGCAGACGTAGAAAGCGCGCGCCGAGAGCAATTACATAGGCGAACACGACGCCGGATGTGAGATAGCCGATCAAGTCCACGCCCTGAAACGGTTTCTTCCAATGAAAGTTCTCGGACAGGAAAGCGTAATCGGCCGCAAACGCGAAGGCCAGGGCGACTACCACCGATAAAGTGGGCAGCCCATGATACCAGGGAAAACTCCGCTTACCGCGCTCACTGGTTCCCATCAGGTCGAAACTGAAATAGAGCAGCGGCGCGATGGAGACGAAAAGCACCAACCCCGTGCACATGAAAAGATTCGTCGGCAGAGGTTCGCCCTCCCACCAGAAATAGGCGACCAGGCAGCTGTTCAGTTGGAGGCAACCGAAGGCCAGCAAGAGCAAGGGCGCGAATGAATTGCGTTCTTCCCCGGGCGGACTCATGACGCGGCCCAGCGCGAGCACCAGCGCGAAGACTCCTCCGAATAATACCGTCAATTCGATAACGGCCCACATGGGGTAAATGTTTCGCGACTTCCATCGTTCTGTCAAGGTTCTGCCCGGGATTTCGAAATCCTGCTTGACGAAAAATTTTCAGCTCGGTGAACTAAGGCGTCGTGCAAGAGCAACAATTCAAGGAACTGGCGCAAAAGCATCTGGGAAGTCCCCGCATGCACATGTTCATCATTCTGAATATCTGCGCTTTGATCGGGTTTATCATGTCCTACATCCTGGCCCGACGCGTGGGCATCGAGGAAATGTGGATACGTTACGCCATCAGCTCCCTGACCGCCTACCTGGCCTTCTTCGTGCTGGTTAAATTCTGGCTTTCCATCTTTTTACGAGAGAGACTCTCCGGCCCGAAAATCATCAGCGCCAAGAACATTAAGAAAGCCTGGAAACAGGTCAAGCATGCGCGTAAGCTGAAAAAGCTGGGCGGCATCAGCCGGAGCGGCTCGGCCATGGCTCTGCCCGAGTTCGACCTGAAGGAAGCCCTGAGCGAGGGCGGATCGGACAAGGAAGGTTTTATCATCTTTGTTTTGATCGCGGTGGTGATCGGAATTGCTCTTGCCGTGGGTGCGTTTCTGTTCGCCGCGCCTATCTTCTGGGGCGAAGTCATCGGCGCGGCCCTGGTGGGCAGCGGTTCCATGCGTCATTTCAAGAAGATTCGCCGCGAAGAATGGTACGAGGCCGCCTTTCGCCGCAGCCGCTGGCATTTCCTGGCGCTGTTTTTGATACTCGTCCTGGGCGGGGCTTTTCTGCAGTACTCCGTGCCTGAGGCAATCACCATCGGTGATATACTGAAGCTGTTGTAAGTTAAGGATTGAAGGGCGAATACTCTTCCAGCTCCCACCGCAGAGGCAACTCGTCGATTCCCTCCAGTACCGCGTCGATGGTTACCTGGATCAGTTTGGTCGCCCCGGCGAACTCCGACGCGCGGGGGTCGTCCCAGAGAATTTCCGCTCGGCCGCTCACGCGCAGAGTGCCGCCGTGCTCGAAGTCGGGAAACAGCAGACCAGCCCGGGGATCCCGCGCGATGTTCCCCAGGGTCAGATACATGTTGTTGCCCGTATAGTCCGGAAACAACAGAGTATTCTCGTCCACGATGCGTACGAACCCGGGCATGCCGCCTCGGTGGGAAGCGTCGGCCCCGCGTTGTTCATGAGCCGTGGCGATGAAAAACGTATCCGCCTCTCCAATCCATTTTGCCTGGGCCTCATTCAGTGCCGCGCTTTTTCGAAAACGCGGTTCGCCCGGGCGATTCGCCTCACGAACATTGCGTTGCTGAATGAACTTCGGGCAATTACCGAAGACTTCACCAATGTCCAGTCGCACTGAATCGCCATGCACGCTTCCCCGACCGTTCACGCGAATGCGTTGGCGCAGCGCGGGATTGATAATGAGGGTTCCCAGATCCGCTCCGGGTTCCAGGGCTTCGCGCAGGGGGTCTTCCGCATGGGGCAGAGCATGAATCTCAAGGGTCCGTT
This sequence comes from uncultured Leptospiraceae bacterium, assembly GCA_964530305.1. Classification (GTDB taxonomy): domain Bacteria; phylum Spirochaetota; class Leptospiria; order Leptospirales; family Leptonemataceae; genus CAZGYS01. The sequence continues at coordinate 6,901 of CAZGYS010000061.1, read as the reverse complement.
CTCCGGAAAGTTCCAGAAAACCCGGCGCGCCCGTTAATATCCCGGCCCACAGGCGATTCTCTCCGTCTCGAGACCCCGTGATGATGAAGCGTCGTTCGGCCAGGAAACGCGCCGCTCCCATGGGCAACCCGGGGCGAAACATACCCAGCATTTGTTCGGACTGAGCGCGCACCCCGGCTCGCTCCTGCACGGCGACCTCCCCTTCGTGATAACCGTTGATAGCCGCGTCGCCCATGACGCCCTTTTAGATGAGCAAAGCCGTCGCGCGTTACGTATTTTTCGGAGGAATTTTGCCCGGATACGTCGTCTCCGAAGCCGTCACCATCAATGCTGCGCGAAAATGTTCATAGGCAAAAAATGCGATGAATCGCGCGTCTACTAACTTAAGGAGATGGCTCCGCGGCTTTGGGACCATACTCCAAAAGTGATTTCGCCGAAAAAACAATGGACCCATTTCGCGCTTAACTTTAAGAAGACTGATGCTGAAATCAGATTGTATTGCATCCATCATATCCTTCGCGGCTTTTTTCGCGTTTACGACGTGCGGCTCGACGCCTCCCCGCGTTTCCCGAATAAAATCCGCGCCTTACGAAACGGCGAAGCTGGACGGAAAAATAGTCGCTCGGCTGGCGGGACGCTGGCTAACCAGCGACGGTCGGGAAATGGTTTTCAGTCCGCCCAATGAGAAAAATCGCGGCAAGTTCCGTCGTTTCAACGCGGTCAGTCAGTACCCGGACATTTCGCGCGCGATTTTTAGCGGAACGTATCTGATCCTGGCCGAAAATACGAACGCCGGCTCCCTCAGCATTCGGCTTGAGTTTAAGAAAAAGCACGCGGTCAATGAGGAAATCGAGGAGCGCTTCGATTTCGCGGAGCTGGAAGTCGACTTGAAAAGCTCCAGTCGCATGAGAACGACCCAGGTCGCGTCGAATTTTTCAGAAGACGTTCGTCGAACCAAATTCCAGAAGCCGATTCTTTCAGCCTACAAGCGAGCCGGCACGTTTCGCTCGGCGGACCTGGAGCGCACGCCCGCGGTCCCCGCGAAATTTAAGATTCCGGCGGATCGTGATCGGAATTACCGGGGCAGTTGTAAAATCGGGCCCATGTGCGTGGACGTATTCAGTCCCCCCGGCAATCCTGATAAAAAGGAAGTCGCCGCCGGCCTGATCGTCCTGGTAATCATGGGCCAGCGGGGTTGCGTCTCCATTGGTACGGCAACCTCGGGTCGGCGTTGTGATCGTCGCCGGGCCAACGCAATCTGCCGCGGCAAGAATTTTCGGCCGGGCGGAAGCCCCGAGGGAACGAAAGTACAGTTGACTTATGTCCTTCACAATGTGGTTCCGGAGCATCGCAAGAAGCTGTCCGCCACTTGCAAACAGGAACCGATCAATGCACCCCTGATGATGCGTTAAATCGCCTTCAATCCTCGCGGCCGAAGTAATCGGCCAGTTGGTTGCGGGCGTCCATGTAGCCTTCGTGCATGAGCAGGTCGTGCTGGCGGGGCGAAAAGTTAAACAGGGAGCCCAGACCCAGCATGCGTTCGGGGGCCACGGTGACGATGCGCACATCGCCCAGGGTCAGCGTCCGGCGGGCCAGCAGGTTTTGCAATACGCCCTTGCCGGCTTTCGCCTTGTGCATCCAGGCCAGGTGGGACATGAAGGATTCGTAGGAACCGTTCAGGGCCAGTTCCATGACCCGCTCCACGGCTTCCGCGCGATTGCGAGGCAGTTTCATGCGCATCCCGCCCACGGGCGAAAGCAGGACGACGATGACCTCCTTCGCGCCCCGCTCCAGGGCCGGCAGGATGGGTGTGTTGGCCATGGTGACGCCGTCCCAGTGGGGTTCGCCGTTGATTTCCTGCCAGGGAAAAAACAAGGGAATGGCGCTGGAGGCCATGAGGTGCTCTTCGTCGATGACCTCGTGATTAAAGAACTTTAGCTGGGAACGTACGATGTTCACGGCCGTGATGATGATCTCCACGCGACTCTTACGCAGTTTGCGCACGTCCAACAGTTCGTTGACCAGTTCCCGCAGGGGACCCGTGTCCACCAGCGGCGTGTAACGCCTGGTGATGAGCGCCAGGAATTGTCTCCACAGCGAAACCCGATACACCCGGCGATGGTTCACCGTACGCCAGATGCGAATGATCTCGTCCAGCTCCATGCCGCTACCGATGGCGGCCGCGTTCAGGGCGCCCACGGAATTACCGCAGATGAGATCCGGTTTCCAGCCCATCTCCTGCAGGTGTTTCCACACGCCGATCTGATAGGCGCCCCGTGCCGCGCCGCCCGCGAGAATCAGGGCGCGATTTCGGTTCTGGGGGCGCAGGGCCGACTTGATGCGTCCGCCAACGGCCATGTCAATAGGGCTCCGGTGAATTGCCGAAGAACTCGGCCAGTTGATGTTTCGCGTCGCGATAGCCCTCGGGAATGAGGATGTGCGCCTGCTTACGCGAGAAGTTCATCATGGAATGAAAACCCAGCATGCGTTCGGGCGCTACCGCGGCGATTTTAACATCGCCCAGGGCGAACCCCCGCCGCGGCATGAGATTACCCAGCAGGCCGCGTTCCGCGCGAACCTTGCGATCCCAGTTCAAGTGGGCGCGAAAGGCCTTGTAGGATCCGATCTGGGACTGTTCGAAAATGTCTTCCACGGCTTCGCCCCGGGTCCTGGGCGGCGGTACGCTTTCCCCGCCCACCGGCGAAAGCAGTACGACGATGATTTCCTTAACGCCTCGTTCCAGCGCCGGCAGGATGGGCGTGTTGGCCATGATGCCGCCGTCCCAGTAGGGTTCGCCGTCGATGTACTGCCAGGGGAAAAGAATGGGGATGGCGCTGGAGGCCATGACATGTTCGATGTCGATGACGTCGTTGTTGAAGAACTTCAACTGGGACGTGAGGATGTTCACGGCCGTGATGATGATTTCGTATTTACTTTGTCGCAGAGCGCGCACGTCGAACTGCTCGGTGAGAAAATCCTTCTGGGGCCCGGTATCCATCAAGGGCTGGAACCCGCGCCGCGTGAAGAAGTAGAGCAATTGTTTCCAGAACGAAATGCGGTACACCCGCCCCCGTTCAATGGTTTTCCAGAGATTGATCAGCTCGTCCAGTTGCATATCGCAACCCAGAGCCGTGGCATTGATGGCGCCCACGGAAGTACCGCAGATGAGGTCCGGCTCCCAGCCCATCTCCTGGAGATGCTTCCAGACGCCCACTTGATAGGCGCCCCGGGCTCCGCCCCCTGATAATATCAGAGCGCGCTTCGGTTTAGGTCGAGTGCGTGTCTTCGCCGGAGGAGGCACGGAGACATCGAATCCAGACGGGCGGTCTCGGTCAATTGGATATCGGCGGCCTGGAGGCGGGCCGTCCGGCGCCGAGATCGCCTGAAAACAACTCGCGCAAAGCAGCCGGTCGCGTCAGTTTGCCGGAATGAAGGGACGCTTTATCGTGGGAGCCGTGATTGCCGCGGCCTTTGGGATCATCGTTCTGGTGAATTTTCTGCGCCCTTCGGACGCCTTTTTTTCGGGCGACGGCGGCCTCAAGCTGACTCAGATCCAGCAGATGCGCGCGGGGCGTTCGGGCATCCTCATCGACCGGACCGTCCCCCCCTGGGTGCGCGATGCCTGGGACGCCGGTTTTTTTCCCTTCCATGCGCCCTTCGTTCGAGAAAAAGACGGCCGGGTCTATTCCGTCTTCCCCGTTTACTATCCGGCTCTCAATGTGCCCCTGTATTCCTTGCTGGGTTTTCGGGGCCTGCTCATCCTACCCATGCTGGCACTGCTGATTCTGTGGATTCGCTTCGCCGCCTTGTTGCGGGAACGGATCGAGAGCATATTCGCGCGCCTGACGGCCCTGGTCTTCGTTTCCGCGGCAGCGCCGCTTTTGATCTACGGCATGATTTTCTGGGAGCATGCTCCCGCGGTCCTGCTGTCGTATTTCGGCCTGGAGTTCTTTATCCGGAGCCTGGACGAAAACACGCCCGCGTCGGGGACCAGAGGCGCGCTGGTGTTCGGCTTCATCGCCGGATGCGCGTCCTGGCTACGCCCGGAGACCATCGCCTTTAACGCCGGCCTCACGGCGATTCTGCTTTTGTCGGCGCCCGGGGCGCGACGCAAAGCGGTCCTGTTCTTCGCCGGAGCCATGGCCTTGAGCACCGGTGGTTTCTTCCTGGCCAATACGTTAATTTACGGGACGCCCCTGGGACTGCATTCCTCGGAGCTGGCCGGACAGATGCGGGGCGCCCGGGGCCTGGGCGATAGCCTGGGTATTCTGGCGCACATGAGCCGCGAACTCATCGCCTACTATGCGATAGTACTTCCGCTGATTGCCTTCCTGCCGGCAATGTTTCGTCGCCGCGGCGAATCGCCGTACTTCGCGCTGGGCCTGGTGATGTTATTGTTTATGGCCTCGGCGTCGCTGGTGTTGCCCAATGCCGGCGCCCGCCAATGGGGGCCGCGTTACCTGATGCCCCTGGTTCCCTTGATCGCCTACATGACGGCGCTCTTGATTATGGATCAAAAACAACGCGGTGGAAAACTCAGGCGCTTTGCTTTTGTTTTCGTGCTGGGTCTGGTACTCCTGCACGGCCTGGTATTGAACGGCATCGCCGGACCCGTCAATATCTTGAAGGACTATCGCACGCGCGTAAGCCCGCTGCTGGAAGAAACACGCAAGGCAAGCGAACAATACATCATCGTCGATCACCAGTGGACGGCCCTGGAGCTGGGCGTTTTTTTCCAGGACCGAATTTTCCTGCGCGCCGACAACGAGAAGCAAATGGCTGAACTGATGGGCCGCATGCGCGCGAACAACGCGGGTGGGTTTCTGTATCTTTCGCGTAAGTGCGAATCCGGTCAAGCGGCCGGCGTGAAACTAATAGACGTCAAGCGCGCGGGCACCTACGGCTTTTGCCGCGGAGTCGCGGTCAAATAAATCGTTGGGAGTGAATCGCCCCGGGCTCAACCGGTGGGTTTGTGGGAACGCTCTTTAGGCGTCTTGATCACGATCTTGATCTGTTTGCTGGTGACGATGAATCGCCGGGGATCCACCACGAAGGTCATGAAGATCATGTACTTGCCGGTCTTCACGATGTACATGTGGGGCGTGGGTTTGAGATAGCGAATTTCCTTGAAGATGCCCCGGACGAAGGGCGATCCCAGGGTAACGCGCTTGTAGACCAGATCGGTTATTTTTACGGTTTTCGCGTATTCGCGGCCGCCGTTGATATCCCGCCGGGGCACATTGCGCTTGATGATCTGGAGCAGATTCGTCTCCAGCACTTTCTTCCGACGAGGATTGGGATCCGGGATGCTGTCCAGGTAGTCGTTGTAGAATTCCCGGTCCAGTTTGTCCGCGTCTGAGCAGACTCCGGCCGGCGCCGTCATCAAGGCTCGCTTTGCGCTTTGTAGCCCGGTTATGGGAATTGCCAGAGCAATCACCAGCCCGGCCTGAATGCATACCTTCAGGTCCACATTACAGTATCGGCCCATTCGTGATTTTTTTCTTGATAATCCGACGGTCTCCCGCACGGTTTTTTCTCCTTTGTGGCGGCCAATCAGGGCGATCGGCTCGTCTATTTTAACATAGTTTTAACACTGGACATGAACAAGACCCACATGAACCCTTGTGGTGCACAAATATAGACACATACGGCAATTTTATCGCCCGAAGTCCATCCCGCCCGTCCCCGGGAATTGGTCCAATCAGAGAAATGGAAGAGCAGGAACTAAATAGCCCGCGCATGGAGCTCAAAATCGAGCCCGACAACATGAGCGCCGCCGTAATCCTCCGAGGGCGCTATGACGCCGCCATCGGCTACGACACAATCATCGATCTCATGAATGATTACAAGATCGTTTTCGGGACCGATACGTCGGCTTTGAACAAGGCCCTGGACAAATGGCGAGAGGACCAATCGCCGGATTCGGTTCAGTCGGCCGTAGTCGCCCGAGGGCAGCCCTCCCAGAGCGGCAAGGACGGCAAAATCGAGTACTTCGTCAAAGAGGCCGCCAAAGTCGCCATCGACGAGGACGGGCGCGCGGATTTTCGCAATATCGAACGCTACCAGACCGTGGACAAGGGCCAGCTTCTGGCGCGTCGTATTCCGCCCGAGCACGGCACGCCCGGCATCGACATCTTCGGCAATGAGGTCCCGGCTCCGGAACCCTTCAATCCCAAGCTGGTCACCGGAGAGAACGTCTCCGAGGTTCCCGGCTCCAATGAATACATCGCCCGCATCCACGGCGTGTACGTCCGGGGCGAAGGTCGCATCGACGTTAACCCGGTTCTACAGGTGCCCGGAAACGTGGGCCTGGAATCCGGCAACGTCAACTACGACGGCAATGTTCAAATCGGCGGAAACATCGAGCGCGGTTCCGTGGTCTCCTGCCTGGGCGATTGTGTCGTGGGCGGCATCATCGAGTCCGGTCAAATTCGCGTCGGTGGGTCCTTGACCGCGCGCAAGGGCATCAACACGCGCAAGGACGAAAACGTCCAGGTCGCCGGAGACCTCTCCGCGGTTTATATCGAAAATTCACGCATCACCGTGGACGGCGTGCTGATTGCCCAGAACTCCATCATTCAGAGCAACATCATCGGCTATTCGGACGTGTCCGCCGCGGGCAGCGGTGCCCGCATTACCGGCGGCGAAATCATCACCCACGGTTCGGTATCATCAGGCATCATCGGCAATCAAAGCGAAACACGCACGAAGATCATGCTGGGTTTTCACTACAAGAATATGCAGTATTACAAGCTGCATATGGAAGAACTCAAGGACGTGGAAAAAAAATTCCTGAAGATCCAGGACGACATCGAAAAAATCAAGATCTACGTGCAGCGGGCCCGGGGCAAAATTCCCCTGGATAAGAAAGCGGCCTTTCGCGTGAAGTTCAACGAGTGTA
>CAZGYS010000060.1:0-16908 GCA_964530305.1 uncultured Leptospiraceae bacterium | reverse complement strand
AGTAAGATTCGCGCGCCCCTGTCCACGAATCCCGACGGTTCCTTGAACATGGCCACCGAGGTTCCGGCTGATTCGCAGGTATGCATCATGGACGGCGTACCGTCGGCCATGCTCGCTTCCGTAAAGGAAGCGGCCGAGGAAGCCAAACAAAACCTGCAGGGCAATAACGCCGCCGGCGTGATTCTCTTCGACTGCATCTGTCGCGGGATTATGCTGGATAATCAGTTCATGGACGAAATCAAGACCGTGAGCTCGACCCTGGGCAACGTGCCCCTGGCCGGATTCGAGACCTATGGGGAAATCGCCAAATTCGGCGGAAAACTCACGGGCTTTCACAATTCCACGGCCGTGGTTTGCGCCATCCCCGAATGACCGTGACGGCCGCGATTCACGCGCGGACGTGACGGAACCATGATTGACGCCCGGGTCCCGGACCCGGGCAATGTCGTCATGATCCCCGAAGAAGCCTATTCCAATCCCGAATCCATCCTGAACGCCGCCGGCCTGCTGGAGTTCTGGACCGAGATTCGCGGCGAAGTCATGCCCTTTCTGGAGAACCTTTCGGAGGGCGATTTTACCCGACCCGCGGAGTCCGGATGGAACGCCGCGGAAATCGCGGATCACATTTACTTGAGTCAGTGGAATTTCGCGCGCACGATTCCCATCATCGCGAAGGGCCGCGCCGGGGAAGACACATCGAACATCGAGCCGGTAAGATACGGTTTGATTACCAGGGGCTTGAATCGCCCCCGGGGCGTGAAGAATCCCGATAACCTTTCGCCGGTGGAACCGCCCGATCGCCCAACCACCCTGGCCAATCTAAACAAGGCCATGGATAAACTTCGCAAGTCATTGGACGGGCGTACGGACGAGGAGCTGCGGAACCGAGGCGCGCAACATCCGTATTTCGGACTGGTGCCCCTGGGCGTTTACATCTGGGCCATGGCCCTGCATGAGCGCATGCACTTTCGCGCCCTGCGCGCGAAGATGGAAGGCTGAACATATGGCACCCGCCAGGTCTTCCGGCCTTGCGCCGCTGCTTAAGCGCATTCGCGCCTGCGATCACTGCGCTTCGCATCTACCCCTGGGCCCGCGACCCGTGGTTCAAGCGCACAAGGACGCCCGGATATTGATCATCGGTCAGGCGCCCGGAACGCGCGTACACGCCACCGGCATCCCCTGGAATGATCCCAGCGGAGATCGCCTGCGGCAATGGATGAAGGTGGAAAAGGAAGTCTTCTACGATGCCGCGCGCATCGCCATCGTGCCCATGGGTTTTTGCTATCCCGGCCGGGGCAAGTCGGGGGATCTGCCGCCCCGTCCCGAGTGCGCGCCCCTCTGGCACGAGGAACTCCTGGCGGCCATGCCCAGGCTTGAATTATTTTTACTATTCGGAATGTATGCTCAGAAATACTACCTGGGAAATCGCCGTAAGAGTACTCTAACCGAGACGGTGGCCGCCTATCGCGAATACCTGCCGCGCTTTCTGGTGCTGCCCCACCCATCGCCGCGAAACGGCATCTGGCTGCGAAAGAACCCCTGGTTTGAAAAACGAGTCCTGCCGCAATTACGCCGCCGCGTACGGGCCGCCCTGGACAGCGCTTAAGTTTGTGGTTGCCGGCTGGGCCGGGTAAGTCAAATTGCCCCTATCCCTCCCATGAGCCAGGATTCCGAAAAAGAAGTTTATACCGTAGTCCAGGATATGCCGGTATTTCCCGGTGGGGACGATGCTCTTCGTAACTTTATCGAGGAGAATCTGCAGCCCCCGGCGGAAGCCACGGAAAAACGCATTCACGGTGCCGCCATCGTCTCCTTCATCGTGCGCCATGACGGCAAACTGGACGACATCAAGCCGGTCTCCATGCTGGGCGGTGGTCTGGAAGAGGAGGCGGTGCGCATCGTTCGAGCCATGCCGAACTGGGAACCGGGCCGTCATCAAGGGAACGCCGTGGACGTGGAATTTCGTCTCCCCATCTGGTTCTAACGGTCGAATCTACGCGCCGTTGACGGCGGTTTACCGGCTTTTCATTAGCTCCCACCCGTCTTTTTATTGATTTACCATCCCGCGAAACCGACCGAAGCGGTTAGTATATACGTCTATTGTAAGAGATTTACGAGTCGAACCCATGCCCTTTGTACGCCTTAGTTTTGCCGTCTTGTTGTTGTCTTTATCCGCCGCGCCGCTCCAGGCAAACGGCGCCTCCCCGCGCATTATTCGGGGGCACTCCTATTCCGTATCCAGCGTGGATATCAGCCCCGACGGTCGCTACCTGGCCTCGGGCTCCTTCGACCAGAGCGTGCGCTTGTGGAGCTCCGACGGAAAGTTCCTGCGCAAGCTTAAGGGTACTCGGGATCTGGTGTACAGCGTGGCCTTCAGCCCGGACGGCACACAGCTGGCGGCCGGCGGCGTGGGCATGCGTGTACATATCTGGAGCGTTCCCGACGGTCGCAAACTACACACCTTCAAGCACCGTAGCTTCGTATACGGCGTACGTTTTACGGCCGACGGTAAGAACATTCTGGCCGCGGCGCAGGACGGCAGCATCCGCGCCTGGAAACTTAAGACCGGGAAGCGCCTGGGCACCATGAGCGCGCATTCCGGGGGCGTGCCCGCCATGGCCGTGAGTCGGGACGGGCGCCTGGTGGCATCCGGCGGTTATGACCGCGTGATTCGCGTTTGGAACATCGCCGAGGGAAAACTCATGCGCGTGCTGCAAGGCCACACCGGCACCGTGCTTTCGCTTAGCTTCGCGCCGGACAATAAGGGTCTGGTATCGGCCGGTCAGGACGGTACCGTGCGGGTCTGGGATGTGCGCCGAGATACGGCGCGACTGGTCTTGAAAGGTCATACTTCCCATGTCATCGACGTGGACTTCGGTCCCCGGGGGCGATTCATCGCCTCCTGCGGCGGGGACGGGCGCATACTGGTCTGGCGGGCCGAAGACGGGCGCAATATCGCTCGCTTGAAGGGACACGATAGTTTCGTCACGGCGATTCGCTTCGGCCCCGAAGGCAAGACCCTGCTCTCGGGCAGCCACGACAAAACCTTGCGCATCTGGCCGGCTCCCGCGGATCCGGAAAAGCTGGTAAGCATCAAGCCCCTGCGGGAAATTCGCGCTCACAAACGTTCCATCTTCAGTTTGGCCTTCAGCCCCGACGGCGCCGTGCTGGCGTCCGCCGGCGGAGACCGGGTGATTCGTCTCTGGCGAACGGCGGACGGCACGCCCTTGAACTCCATTCGCGGTCACGGCGGAATCATCGAGAGCATCGCCTTCGCGCCCGACGGGGCCCTGCTTTTGTCCGGCGGCGGAGATAAAACCACCCGGGTCTTTCGCGTGAGCGACGGCGGCATGCTTCGTTCCAGTCGGGATCACGTGGGCAGCGTGCGCACGGTGCACTTCAGTCCGGACGGACGCTTGATTGCCGCCGGCGGCGAAGACGGCATGATCATTCTCCGGGATCACAATCAGGGACGCATCAAGCGTACCTTCTTTGCCCGGGGTGCCCGCATCCGTGAAATCGGTTTCGATCCCGCCGGTCGCCTGCTTCTGGCGGGCGGGGCGGACGGCATGATTCGCGTCTGGCGCGTGGCCGACGGTCGCTTGAGCTTTCGCGTGCGTGCTTCCGCCGGTCTTCGCGCGGTGCGATTCAGTCCCGACGGCAGCCTCATCGCGGCCGCGGAGGATGGACGGGTGCGGTTGCGTTCGGCCCAAAACGGGCGATTGGTGGCCGAGGCGGGAGGCGATTTCGCGCGGTCGAAAACGGCGCCGGCTCGCATTCACAGTCTGGCGTTCAGCCCCGACGGAGAACTGCTGATTTCGGGCGATGCCCGGGGCGTGCTGCGCGTATTCAACGGGCGCACCGGCGCTCTGTTGCGTACGTTCAAGGGCCACGACGCGCCCATATTCGCGCTGGCCTTTACGCCCAATGGCCGTCGCCTGGCTTCCGCCGGTCACGATCGCGTCGTTCGCATCTGGCGCGGCGGCGCCCTGCGCGGAAAGTAGGGCCGCTCTCTGAACAAAAAAGGCGCGCCGAAACATCGACGCGCCTCCATGCCGAATCAACAGACGCGAAGATCAGTTGATCTTAACTTTCAAAGTCGCCGGGTAAGGCAGGTTGACGCCCGTATGAGAGTCGACCCAAATTACCGTGGGCGTATAGCCGTCCACGGCTATGGCCGGCACGGCACCATTGGCGGTGGGGTGGATGTTCAGTCCTTCCACGGGAGTATCGAGTCGCCAGGCGCCCAGAACGGGGTTGAAGTGCTTCACCAGCACGCGCTCGATGCCGCCGTCGTTTTCCTGGAAGGTCACGTAGGGCGTGCCCATGGAGTCGAAAGCGATGCGCGGATTGTCGGCGTCGCCCGCGAGTTCATTCAGCGGACCGCCGACGAGGTCCCAGCTGCTTGTAGCGGCGTTATACCTTCGCGCATGAACCTTTATTATGCCGCCGCCGTCGACTTCCGACCACGTCACATACGGCACGTTTCCGTGCGCGGCGATGTCGGGAGTTCGGGCGTCCAGCGTCGGATCAACATTTAAATTACCGGCCGTCACGTCCACCCAGCCCAGCAGCGTGTCGAAGCGACGGACGCGAATGCGACCCACGCCCCCTACGTCTTCGCGAAAGGTGACGTAGACATCGGTCCCGTCATGGGCGATGCCGCCCAGGGAGGCGAAGTTGCCGCTGTTGCTCACCGGACCGCCCAGGGTATCCCAGGTGCCGGAGACGACATTGTATCTTCGCGCGAAGATGCGTTGAACCGTGCCCGTCACTTCCTGCCAGACAACGTAGACATTATTCGTGCCGGGATCAACCGCCATCTTAACGAGATTGGCCTGGCGGGTCGGGTCGATGTTCAGGGCGTTGGAGGGCAGACTCGCGGCGATGTCCAGCCATCCGAAACCGAACCCGCCGTTGCGACGAATATGAATGGTTCCACCCTGGGACCAGGCCACGTAGACGAAGTTACCGTCATTAACGATGTCCGGGGACAGGGCATCCAGCGCCGGATTGATGGTGAGCATTCCACTGGTATTGTGAGACTCCCAGGTGGTTCCGGTCCAACTGCGTACGTGAATTTGGTATTCTCCCAGCGCTGAATTCTCCTGCGCGTAGGCCACCCAGGGAACTCCGTTTCGAAGAGTCAGGGCCAGGCCGTTGATGGGCGTACTGCCTTCGGCGGCGATGCCGATCTTGTCCTGCCAGGTGCGTTCCTTGACGTGCACGAATTGAGTCGTGGTCAAGCCGCCGATGGTCGCGGTGATTTTGCCGAAAGCGTCGTCGCGACGACCGTCCAGCGCATAGTATACGCCCTGGGCCGAGATGGTCCCGATGTCGTCGTCGCCGGGAAGAATGCTCACCGTCGCATCCACCGGGACCATGTTGCCGAAAGCGTCGAGGCCCACCACGTCGAACTGTTGCGCGTGGCCGTCGATGATTTCCACCGTGCCCGTAAATGGATTCTGGGACGCGTCCGTGATGCGAATTTCGCCGCACTTCACGGTAAGACCGATATCGAAGCAATCCGCCAGCCCGGCCGTGAATACGTCCACCACGGACTGGACCGGAAGAATGCCGTTGTTCAATGAAACGTCCAGCGTGAATTGACCCGCTTGAGTCGCCCGCACGAGAATTCCGTCGGCATCCATGCCCAGGATATCGGCCGCGCCCGAACCGATGGAGGCGTTGGCGGTCACGGGTACGATGGCCACGGTGCCGCCGCCGCCCGTATGACCCACGCGCACGGTGAAGTTTCGCCGTGAACCGGCGGTCATGTCGTGGGTGCCGGGAGTAATGGTAATATTCGTGGGATCCAGATCGCGCGCGTCCAGATTACGTCCCTGGATGGCCGACTGGCGAACGCCGCTGTGATTGTCCATGACCTCCACGTAGTAGCGAATGTCGTCGGCGCCCGTGCCGCCCTTGTCCGCCGCGGTGAAGAAGTCTCCGGGCAGGGTACAGACATAGGTATTGGACGTATTGTTCGCGCCCAGGGCGCGGACTTCGCGGGTCATATCGCACACGTCCTGGAAGGTTCCGCCCGCGGTGGTTCGCTCCAGAAAGAGCTTTACGCTTACAATGGAACCGTCCGTATCCAGAAAGTCGTGGGCCGTGGCGCGAAAGTGCAGGGGCGCGCCGTGAATGGGCGTATTGGGAAACGTGCCCTGCATCAGGGCCGTGGGTAGATTATTGCCCGACGCGGCCTTGGCCTGGGCCATGTTCAGGAAGATGGTGAAGTGCTCGATCTTCGCCGTGATTTCGCCCGCGGCGATGTCCACGCCTCCGGCGACGTTCACGTACATGTTCTGGCCTTCGTCGAAGTAGAACATTTGCATGGTGCGCGGCTCCAGGCCTTTCGCCTCCATGGCGGCCTTGTCGTATTTGACGCGCAGCACGGCCGGTTTGTCCGCCGCGAATTGAGTGCCGGCGGGGTGAAAGCGAAACGCCTTCCCGGCGATTTGAAAATCGGAACCGGCACCGGCATTGGGCGCGGAAACCAGTTCCTCGATTTTGATTTCGGTATCCTTTGCCAGGGAACCCGGCGGAACGCTGAAGGTGATGGAATCGCCTATGCGAATCACGCCGCCGTTTTCCGCGCTGATCATATCCGCGGCTTCCACGCCCGTGGACGGGATTTGCGTCGTGGGGTGGGGCGTTTCGCCTCCGCCGAACAGAGCGGCCAGGCCGCCGGCATTCGCTGAATCGCCTTTCGCGCAACCCGCGGCCGTTAGAATAATTAAAGTTAGCGCCGGGAGAATGTGTTTGGCCCGGCTCATTATGTCGTTCATGCAGACTCCTCCATGGTGAGCTTTCATGAACAACGGGCCGGAAACCCTTTGTCTCAGATTTTTTGGTGATTTATTTTATTCTTATAATCCAGACCACGGACATGTTCACGGGGCGCGTCTCCATACCCGTGCGCGGCGTGCCGTTCGTACCGTCGCTGACGGGAGGACCCGTGGGAAAGGACGTGTTAGGCGGGAAGGTCCAGTCGGAACCACCGAAGGCCCCACCCGCCGCGAGCTGGACGGTCGAGCTGTTTACGCGGTCACCATGAACGTGACCCTGGAATTGATCGTCTTCGAACGTTCCGGAACTTACGCCGCCTCGCAGGAAAACGCCCCGGCTGTGATAGGATTGAAACTGGCCGTTCAGATTGGGAACGATTTGGCCATTGTAGACGGAATCCGAATCGCTGATGGTTTGCCCATTGCATTCGACCCAGCCGTCGGGTAGATTGGGGGTGCCCGTCAGGGATTTGTGCCAGGCGATAATACTTCCGCGCGGCACGTCCTGGATGGCGATGATGCTGTTTCGCAGGGTTTCGAAGTTCTCATTGATCTGACTGGATGAAATCGGTTGTCCGATGATAAAGGTATGCATGGTGCCGGAGATGGTCCCGCCCACCAGCAAAGTTGTGGCGATACCCATGCTCAGGCCCAGACCGATGATGAAGGCTTTGCGAAACAGGGCGATGTTCGAATTCATTTCAAGTTACCCGCGTTATTTTATTTTTATGATCCAGACGACGGACATGCTGGCCGGCCGAGTCTCCATGCCGGTGCGCGGCGTGCCGTTCGTGCCGTCCGTGATGGGATCGCCCGTGGTGGTGCCGAAGATACCGTTGATGGTTCCGCCGGTGGGATTCGTAAGAATAATAATCGAACCTCCGCTGGAAGTCAGCCAGGTACTCTGGGAGGAGGGTCCGAAGCGATGCCCCTGGAATTGATCGTCCTCGAAGGTTCCCGAGCTTACGTCTCCTCGGAGGAAAACGCCGCGACTGTGATGGGATTGAAACTGGCCGTTCAAATTGGGAACGGTCTGGCCGTTGTAGACGGAAGCCGCGTCGCTGATGGTCTGACCATTGCATTCAACCCAGCCGTCCGGCAGGTTGGGGGTGCCCGTCAGGGATTTGTGCCAGGCGATGATGCTCCCGCGCGGTACATCCTTGATGGCGACGATGCTGCTGCGCAGGGTCTCGAAGTTCTCATTGATTTGCCCGGATGATATTGGTTGCCCGGCTACGAAGTTGTTGAACGGCCCGGTAATGGTCGCGGAAATAAGCAGGGACGCGAACAGGCCGAAACCCAGCGCGAAACCGCCGACGAAGAATTTGCGAATGGTAGGTAGTAGTTCACGCAACATTAGAAACTCCATACGCATCGATCGTCCGTCGGATGAGCGGGCGAATCGAAGATGCAATGATTGACGACGACGAAGACGACCAGATTCGTAAAGTAACCCTGTAGCGCCGCGGAATCCAGGGGATTGGACGGGACTTGATTGATGCAGCCCGCCGTAAAGACACCGGAACCCAGGCCCAGGGTAAAACCGAGAATTAGAATCAGCTTTCGAATCGCTTTTTTCATCACAGGGAAAACTCCAGGCGAAAAATCATGCTCCATTGTCCGTTCGCGTCCGGCGCCGCCGCGAAGTCCGCGCGAAACGTGTCGGTGTCGGAGCGCGCGGGGACGTAGGCGAAGGCCTTCTCCGGATCGTTCAGGCGATACGTGTCGAACATGGCCCAGCCCCACACGGCGATGGCCAGGCTCAACAATCGATTGCCCCGGACTCTTTGCGCCTCGATTTGCCGACGCAGGTCGACAAAGCGCAACTGGCTGGCTACGAAACCGGCGACGCCGATTCCAGTGAGTGCCAGCGGGATCCCCAGGTCATTGTATTCATCGCGCAATTGCGCGTGACGACGAACGGACAATTGGTAGCCGCCCAGGGCCGCCAGATAGCCGATGTTCAAGAAAAGCGCATTGCCCTTGTAGCCCGAATGCTCGTGGCCCCAGCCGGGCAGGATCGCGGAGCGCCACAGACTGCTTTGTCGAGTGCGCTCGATTTCGGACATGCGAAAAACCCGCCGGTTCAGCTGCTGAACCTTTTGCTTCAGATCGCCCTGTTCCCAGTCCACGGACTTGAAGCGGATATTACGGGTCCGGCTCACGGGATAACGCTTTACCTTGCCGTCTCGAGAAATGACGATCACCAGGGAGCCGCCGTAGAGGAGGCGCACGTTTTCGTATTTCGTCCCATCGTCCAGTTCCACGGAATCGGCCCGCGCCGGACCCGTGAAAAGCAGCATGATTCCGAAAAAGACCGTGAGCCGGGCTAGTGGTCCGGTTTGGGATTGAAGGTAACTGGTATTCATGAAGCCGTCCCTTATATCAACGGACGGAATCCCGATCGTCTCAGAATTTTTTATTGTTCCTGCGCGGATTTGAAGCGGGAGCGGGGAAATTTTTTCACGCCGTACTCGGTGTAGACTTCGACCATACCGTCCACAATACGCATGTGTCCAAGGTAGCTGCGCCCATTCTTCAAGCGTACCCGATGAATGGAGCCGTACTTTGCACGTAGTTGTCCGAGGGTGAAGAGTTTCTTACGAACCACCCGTCGCGGCGGTTTCTTTTTCGCGGGCGTTGCCGGAGTGGTGGTCGTCGTGGCGGTAGCCGTCGCCGTGTTCGTGATGGTGTTCGTCGCCGTGCCGCCGGCATCTCCCCCTTGAGGGTCTTGAGGCGATTGGCCGGCGGACGGTTTGACGCGTTCGCGAAGTTCTTGTTCTCGGCCGCGCAGGGTATCCAGTTCCGCCGGAGCCGCGGGCGCGGCTTCCACCCGGGCGCGCGCGGCGATTTCCTTGCGCGAAAGTTCCAGCTTGCGTCCGGCTTCTACCTGAATGGGAGCGGGATTGCTTGCGCGATTGTCCTTGTAGCGGGCTTCCATTTTGCCTTTCAATACCACCAGGCTCTGGCCTTTTTCGCCTATGGCGAGCTCCGCCATGGTGCCCAGCACGCGATAGTCCAGGGCCGGTGTTCGGAGCACCAGGGGCGGCTTGATGTTGGAGCGCAGGCTACGCAGGGTCAGGCGTCCCCGGGTCATATCCAGTCGACGTTCACCCGTCGCGAAAGTCACTTGAGCCGGGCCGGCAAGGCGCAGGGCATACTCTCCTCCGTACTTCAAGAAGACGAACTCGCCCGGGCCGGTGGCCAGGCTTTCACCCGCGCGAATTTTTTTGCCCGTGAGTTCGGCGCGGGAGGCGTTCGCGATGGTAGCTATCGTCGCGGGTCCCCCGAAGTCCCCGCGAAATACGAAGACAGCCAGCAAAATCGCCGCGGCGGCCGCCAGGCCTCCGCCCAGGTAAAGCTTCAGGGGCGGTTTGCGTTTCGCGGGAAAGCGCTCGCGAATATCGGCCAGGATTTTCGCCTCGATTTCGGGATCAATACTGAGGTCCTCCAGCCCGGGCGCGCGCCAGACGGCCGGCCAGCGGGAGGCGTCGTCCTCGTTCAATACGAGGTTTAGATCGGGATTGCGATCGGAATTGTTTTCGTTGTCCCCGGCCATTACTCTTCGCTCAATTCCTCCGGCGTCAGCCCCGCCTCTTTTAGTTTGCCGCGCACGAATACCAGCGCCCGTTCCAGTTCGCGGTAGGCCGTGCTGCGGCTGACTTTCAAACCCGTCGTGATGTCTTCCATGGTGGCCCGACCCAGCAAGCGCATGCGCGCGATATCCCGGCGGCGGTCGTCCAGATCGTCGCTGGCCAACGCATCCTCGACGATTTCGCGAATGCGAGCCGACATAGCCGCCTGGTTATCTCGCGGCAGCGGTTTGAATTCCGCGGCGGCCGGTTGCTCAACCTTGAGGCGATCCACGGTCTTCCGCTCCGTCGTGCCCTTGCGGTACACATCGACGAAGTGATTGTAGGCCGCCCGAAACAAATACGGACGAATCTCCTTGCGCGGGATCTCCCGCCGACCCAGGGCCTCCATGAGCTTCAGAAAAACTCCATGCAGAAGGTCCTGCGCCTGATCCTGATCGCCGGAAAGGGATACGAGGTACCGAAATACCTCGAGTTTTGTTTCTTGATAGATCTCTTCGAGATCCGCCGCAATCAAATTCGCTGCCTACCTGTACCAACGGGGTTGAACCCGGATGTCCTGGTTTTTTTGTCGGCAGGCGTGGGTTTTTCGGGAATAATTTCCAGGGATCAACGCACGGGAACATCGCCCGCACCGGCGATTCAGTTGACGAGCCTCAAGGGACTTTAACTATGTTCCCATGGCTGACCACAGAATCGAAAAAGACACCATGGGCGAACTGCAGGTTCCGTCCGATCGCTACTGGGGCGCGCAAACCCAGCGCTCACTGCAAAACTTCAAAATCGGCGCCGACCATTTTCCCCGGGAAATGATCCGGGGGCTGGGCATTCTCAAGAAATGCGCCGCGCTGGCCAATGCCGAACTGGGAATTCTTGCCAAAGAGAAAGCGGATCTGATCACGCAAGCCGCGGACGAAGTCATTGCCGGCAAGCTGGATGATCACTTTCCGCTGGTCGTCTGGCAGACGGGCTCGGGCACCCAGACGAACATGAACACCAATGAGGTGATTTCCAATCGCGCCATTGAAATCGCCGGAGGCGTCATGGGCAGCAAGGACCCGGTCCATCCCAATGACGACGTCAACAAGGCGCAATCATCCAACGACACCTTTCCCACGGGCATGCACATCGCCGTGGCCGAACGCGTCGTGCATCATCTCATTCCGGCCGTTACGGTTTTGCGGGATACCCTGAAGAAAAAGTCCGAGGAGTTCAAGGATGTGGTCAAAATCGGCCGCACGCACCTGATGGACGCCACGCCCCTGACGCTGGGCCAGGAATTCTCGGCTTACGTTTCCATGCTGACGAGCGCGCTGGATCGCCTGAACCACATCCTGCCGGGCGTCTATGAGCTGGCCCTGGGCGGAACGGCCGTGGGCACCGGTCTGAATACCCATCCTAAATTCGCGGAACTGGCGGCGAACAAAATCGCCGCGGAAACGAAGCTGCCCTTCGTCACCGCGCCCAATAAGTTCGAAGCGCTTTCCGGTCACGGCCCGCTGGTGGAAACCCACGGTGTCCTCAAGACCCTGGCGTGCGACCTCATGAAAATCGCCAATGACGTGCGCTGGCTGGCCAGTGGTCCTCGTTCCGGCCTGGCGGAAATCATTATTCCCGCCAACGAACCCGGTTCCTCGATCATGCCCGGTAAAGTGAACCCGACCCAGTCCGAGGCCATGACCATGGTTTGCGCGCAGGTCATCGGAAACGACGTGGCCGTAAACGTGGGCGGCGCTTCCGGCAACTTTGAACTAAATGTTTTCAAGCCGGTCATCGTCTTCAACGTGCTCAACAGCATTCGCCTGCTGGGAGACGCGTGTCACAGCTTCAACGACAATTGTGCCGTGGGCATCGAGCCCAATCACGAATACATTCAGCGCCACCTGCAAAATTCCCTGATGCTGGTGACTGCCCTGAATCCTCACATCGGCTACGACAACGCGGCGAAAATCGCCAAGCATGCTCACGCCAACGGCAAGACCCTGCGCGAATCCGCGCTGGAGCTGGGTATCTTGAGCGGCGAGGACTTCGACAAATTCGTGCGCCCCGAGGACATGATCGCGCCGAAGGCGTAAACCAGGTCTTTCATTACTAAAAAAGACTTGCTCCAATCACGGGAATCCTCCAGGCTTCAGCCTGGGGGAGGCCTTAATGTATAATCTCAACGCAATATTCAAGGATACCATCTTCGGCGACTGGCTGATGCGCGAAATCGAGTTCGTCACGGAGACCGAGGGTATCCGCCAGGATTCCCCCATGAATTTAACCCTGACCGCCTACAAGGGTTTGCTCATGGCGCCCTTGATGAGCATGACGGCCGGAGCCGCCGCCCTGGAGCTGTCGGTTCGTAAGGCCGCGGATCTGGCGCAGGTGGTTTTGGGTCCTGAACCGGACCCGAACACCAATGCCCAGGTCGTACCCGAAGAAGGAGATTCACAATGAAGGAACCAGCTCCTCGCCATCTGCCGGACCGCCACCCTCTTTCCAGTTCCCGCTGGTTGGACGACTGTTGGACTTATAAGCTGCTGCAACAGGAAATGGATTTCCTGCAACCGGACGACGACGGCGTCTCCGAGCTGAGCTTCTTCATGGTGAAAGCCTTCTTTTTTACGCCCGTGATGGTCTATACCACTCAAGCCTGCGCCATTGAACTGGCCGTTCGCATGGCGCTGGGCGGACCCGAACCGCACACTCACGAAGAACAATAAAAGAAGAGCAATCAAACGGACTCTTGAGAGAAGATTAATCCAAGGAAATCGCAATGCCTCTACTGGATCGAAACACCGTCAGCAATTCCTTCGTGGGCCCGGCCGGACTCGGACACGGCCCCTGCGGCGATCGCATTCCCCCCGGCTTCAAGGCGCTCGAAAGCGTATACGGCGTCCTGTTGAAAAGCGATTTGCGTGGTCGTAACGACGTCGTGAATCAGTTCAGCATCAAGTGGGACATCCCGGCACCCGCGGCAAGCAGCACGTTCTGGATCTACATGGGCATCATGCTGGAGAACTGCGAAACCTTCGGCAGCATCACCGTATGGAAGGGTAGTCCCCTGGCGCAGAACCAGTGGGCCATGGCGGGCGGCTTCTACGACCAAACCGTCCTGCTGGACATTACTCCGGGCATGATCCTGCCCACCGGGCATACCATCATGGGCGATGTCTTTCGGGATCAACGCAATTACTGGATCCTGGATACGTACGACGGCAAGGTTAAGATGCCGGTGCGCCTCATCAAGCGCGTGCCCAAGGAAGCTCACTGGGTTTATGTGGCGCTGGAGATGACCGACGGCGGCGCGAACCCCGCCCTGTATCCCCGCAGCGAAGGCATTAAGTTCTACGATATTCGCATCAATGACGAGAAGGCCAACCTGGAATGGATCGATATGTATCGCAAGCCCTGCATCACCGATATCGTCCAGGACGACGATTCCGTCTTCGTCAAGTGGTCGCCCTGACGGCTCAGTCGTCGATTTCGTCCAGTCGTCGGCGCAGAGCTTCCGCCAGCACGGGCGCGTTGTTCAAGCTCATGAGCGTCATGTGATTCCCGGCAATGGGATGTACGCGTACGCCGCCCCGGGCGTATTCGCGTAGTTTTCGTTCCAGCGGATCGGGTTTTTCCCAGAAGTACGGCTCCACGCGAAACAAATCCGCCCGGCCGGACCAGGTTCGAGGCTTGTATTGCATGGGCGCGATCATATTGATAATATAAATCGGATAGAAGCGCGAAAGTACGCGAGTCAGGTGGAACAGGGCGTCTTTCCATTCTCCGGGATCCGGAAGGCGCGCGTCGGTGATGATCTTCAAGGGATCCTCGGGCAAATCAACGCCCACGAAGTTCAAGAGATGTCTCCATTCGTGCCAATCCCGGGGCAGGTCCTGCTCCAGGATCGATTTCATTGCGAAGGCGGCGGCTTTCACGAACAGCCAGGGATGAAAATCGCCGTGGTCCTCCACCGTGACGTCGATCATGCCTAGGAAGTCGACTTCGCGACCCGCCGCGTGTAGTTGCACGGCCATTTCGTAGGCGATGATGCCGCCCAGGGACCAGCCGCCCAGGCGATAGGGGCCATGGGGATCGATTTCGCGGATGCGACGAATATAGTGCGCGGCCATGTCCTCGATATTCGTCAGAAAGGGTTCGTCGTCCTCCAGGCCTCGAGGCTGAAGTCCGTGCACGGGTTGGTCCGGACCCAGGCCGCGCGCCAGCACCGCGTAACACAGGGGACTGGCGCCGGCCGGGTGCACGAGAAACAAGGGCGGGCGCGTACCCCGGACTTGAATGGGCACCAGCACCGCGTCGCGGCTTTCGCTTCCAGGCGATTCATCTTCGGGCGGACTCTCCAGCAGGGGCGCCAGGTCGGCGATGCTCCCGCCGCTTGCCAGCAGGGAAACGCGAATTTCGCGCTTAAACAGGGCGCGAATGCCCGCCGCCAGGCGCAGGGCCGACACGGACTGACCGCCCAGCTCGAAAAAACCGTCATGGCGCCCGACTTCTTCAACGCCGAGAATATCGCGAAACAAACCGGCCAGCTTCTCCTCGGTCTCTCCCCGGGGTGCCGCGAAAGCCGTTCGTTCCGGAGTTCGCACGAAAGGAAGTTCATGCTCCTCGGTCGGCGCCGGGAATTCCCCGACCTTCGCCCCGGGTGAATCAATCAGGGTCTCCATGAGCTTATGCAGGTGATTGAGAATCAGGTCGGCGTCGTGGGTGGTCATGCGGCCGGCGTCATGAATCGCACGGATGGCGAAATCACGCCCGGGTATCACCAGCAACGTCAGGGCATAGGCGGTGACGGCTCCGGCCGATTCCAGGGTCGTCATGTCGAATTGCAATCCGGCGGCCTCGAAGGACTCGGGCTCGAAAGGGTAATTTTCATACACGAGAATGGATTCGAACAGGGGCGTGCCCGCCGGCAATCCGCTCCACGCGCGCAGATCCGCGCCCGCGCTGTATTCGTATTCGCGCAGTTCCAGATTATAGTCTTGGATTGCGCGGAACAGACGCAGGACATCGTCGTCGTCGTTCACTCGAGCTCGGACCGGGAGCGTATTAATGAACAAGCCGATTGTATGTTCCACCCCGGCCATCTCGGGCGGCCTGCCGGAGACGGTGACGCCGAAGGTGACGTCCGAAGATTGGTTGTATCGCGCCAACGCGAGCGCCCACAAACCCTGCATGATCGTATTCATGGTCAGGCGATTTTCGCGCGCGAACGTTTCCAGGCGATTTCGCGTGCTCGGGTCCAGCGTTAAATCGCGTCGACCCACGCCCGACTTTCCCTCAATGGAACCCGACGAGGCGCGGCCGGGCAGGGAAGCCCGAGAAAAACCGGAGAGTTTTTCGGCGAAGAACTCCGCCGGTTCCGCCGTGTCGCGGCGGTCCAGCCAGTCGATGTATTCTCGATAAGCGGGCGCTTCAATGGGCGGCGTCGAGCGATTCTCAAGCAACGCCTCATATACGGCGAAGACGCGCTTGAGGACCGGGAAGAGACACCAGCCGTCCATGAGAATGTGATGGAACGTCCAGACGAGCAGGTGTTCGTCTCCGTCGGTTTGCAACAGGGCCACGCGCATCAACGGCGGCCGCTCGAAGTCGAAGCCGGCCTCCCGCGTTGCGCGCAAGAATTCTTGTAGCGCCTCGGGCGATTTACCCCGGAAGTCCTCGCGCTGGAGGGGCAGGCGGGGCTTCGCGGCGATGAACTGGCGCGGTTCCTGGATTTGATCCCAGCGAAAGCCGCCGCGCAGGGCGGCGTTTTCATCCAGAACCGCGGCCCAGGCTCGTTCCAGCGCGTCCCCATGAAGAGGGCCTCGCAGAGTCGCCTGGATTTGTTCCACGTGCATATCGCCCGCGGAGGACAGCACGGACTCCATGAGCATGCCGGTCTGCGTCGGCGAAAGGGGAAAGGCATCGTCCCGGAGGCGCTCCATTTCCGCGGCAATGACCTGGTCCAGGGCCCCGGCGAATTCGCCGTTGAGTTTTTCCAGGGTCTTCGACGCGTGCAGGTTACGACTGTAGTGCCAGTGCACGCGCAAGGCCCCCGCGCTGATGTAGGCGTTGATCTCCAGGATGTGGGACCTTTGGCCGGCCGGGTCGCGCGTATTGTGAATGATTTCCGGAGCGAATTGCAACAGGCCGTCCCATTGAAAATCTCCCAGATAGTTGAAGACGATGTCCGGTTCCGCTGTTTGCGCGAAATCGCCATGGATCCGAGTAGCGCAAATGTCCGTAGGGTATGCCTCCGTCCGGGACTCTTCGCATGGCGGCGCGAACCGAGCGCGGATCATGCACGGAGTCGGCGCCCGGACGAAACAAAAGCGGATAAAGCGCGGTAAACCAGCCCGCGGTGCGCGAAGGGTCCGGTCCCCCTCGCGTAAGCCGACCATGGGACTCCAGGTGCAGGGTGATTTCATCATTGCCCATCCAATCGCGCAACGCGCGCAACAGGGCGCTCACCAGGAACTCCTGTGCGCGAAGCCCGGTTCGATTGGGTAGCTCCCGGGTCAGGATGCGTGTTCGACGGGCGTCCA
>CAZGYS010000059.1:0-16928 GCA_964530305.1 uncultured Leptospiraceae bacterium | reverse complement strand
CCCACCAGGTCCTGGGACTTGGGGACATTACCCTTATCCCGTTCCTCGCGCTGGCGCCGCTCACTTGGGTCCTCGGTCCGGCCCTCGTCTTCCGCCGCGAAGCGCTGAAGGTCGTAGACCGGTAGGAGCGCGCGCTTTTCGCGCAACAAGCGCGCGAAGCCGCCGGGGGAACGTTCCGGCGACGCCGAATCGTTGGTCGTTCCGACGGTGGGAACGACTTCCGCGATTTCTATTTCCTCTATTTCACTCATGTCCTTAATTTATGCGCAATAACTTATGCGATTCATTCGACGTTAGTTTTTCGGCCAGTCCCGGAACATTTCGCCCATGGTTATGAAAGATCGATGGAAGGCGTCCTGCATGATGGGAACGATCACCGGCAGCAGCGTAAACAGAACGAAGGTGCCGATGATGATGTTCAACTGGATACCCATGTTCATCAGGTTCATCTGGGGCGCGGCGCGACCCAGCAGACCCAGCATCACCGAGCTGATGAACAGAATCCCCATAATGGGAATCCCCAGCTTCAGGGCCGTGATGAACATGACTCCCAGACTCTTGTCTACATAAATGAAGATGCCGCGCAGCACCTGCCCGTCTGGAATGAGCGTGGGCGCCATGATAAAGGAGTCGGCCATGGCGCGAATCATATGCATGTAGGCCGGCACATGCAAACCGTCCACGCGAAAGTCCACCGTTAGAAACAGCAACAGACCCAGGGTGTTTTTTAGCGTACCCAGAACCGGCACGGAGACGTCCGCGCCGGGGTCCAGGACCTCCGAAAACGAAATACCCATCTGAATGGAAAAAATTTGCCCCGCCAGTTGAAAGGCCGTGAAAATCACCAGTAACATAAAGCCGATGACGATGCCGATGGTGGCCTGACCGAAAAGCATAAAGGCGAAAGCCCCCGGCCCCGAGGGCAAGGGCGGCATATGGCCCGAGACGGTCGGTTGCAGAACAATGGCGATGAACAAGGCCAGGATGATGCGCGTGCGAAAGCTCACGCCCTGCGCGCTGAACACGGGCGCCGTGGCGAACAGGCCGATGATCCTGGCCAGGATCAAGAGCAGGTATTGAAATTCGCGGCTGAATTCTTCCATTATGCATCGCCGCGTAGCGCGACCTTCGTCTCTTAACTGTTTCTAAAATTTCCGTTTAGAACTTCTGAATGAGCGTGTAGAGGCTCGTAGTATAGTCCATGGCCGTGGTCAGCATGTAGGAAAAGAACAACGCCAGCGCGATTCCCACCGCCGCCACTTTCGGGACGAAGGTCAGGGTTTGCTCCTGAATGGAAGTGGTGGTCTGAAAGATGGAGATGACCAGGCCAACGGCCATACTGATAATCAGAATGGGCGCGGACATCTTCATGCTGATCAGGAGAGTTTCGTGTACCAGTTGAATTACGTCGGATTCGAGCATGTTTATCCGCCTCCGTATGAAAGAACCAGGTTGGTCGTGATAAGGTGCCAGCCGTCCACGACGATGAACAGGATGATCTTGAAGGGCAATGAGATCATCGCCGGAGGCAACATTACCATACCCATGGACATGAGCGTCGAGGCGACGACCAGGTCGATGATGATGAATGGTATGAAGATCAAAATCCCGATAATGAAGGCCTTTTTAATTTCCGAGAGCATAAAGGCCGGAATCAAGATATACGAATCGATATCGTCGATGGATTTGATGTCCGAGCGCTTCTTCTTGGAAAGGCTGATGAAGAGGTTGATCTCCTTCGCGCCGTCCTTGCCGATTTGCCGCACCATGAATTTACGAAACGGCTTGATGCCGTCGGTCATGAATTTCTGCGTTGATGAATGCTTACCCGTAATATAGGGTTGCAGGGCGTCCTTGTTGAATTCCTGCAACGTCGGCGCCATGATGTAGGCCGTAAGAAAAAGAGCCAGGCCGAAGAGCACCTGGTTGGGCGGCATGTTCTGCAGGGCCAGGGCTCTTCGCACGAAATCGAATACGATGATGACCTTGGTAAACGAGGTCAGCATCATTACCAGCGCGGGCGCCAGGCTCAGAAGGCTCAAGAGCAGGATAATCGTGAGCGATGTGGAAGCCTCCTGGCCGTTGGCGGCCGCGCGGACCCCGGGAATTACGGGGATTTGAAAGCCCTGGGCGGTCTGGGCCGCGATTTCGGCGGGCACGAAAAAGACGCCGCCGGCCAGCAGGAGACCGACGGCGACAATACCCGCACCCATAGGAGATCTAAACCGAATATTCCGCATTTTTCCAAACCCGACCCAATGGGACATAATGCAGACTGGAACGGATGCCGTAAAAGTACAAGTATTTTTCTCCCGGGCCGCCGTGATTTTTTTGAGAATCGAGTTAGGAGCTCCCGTATTTATGGTAACCAACAACAAAAAGATATGAAGCGCGGCCTCCCGGTCGCGCGGCCTGGGAGATATACCATGACAAATAAAATCAAAGTTAGGAGCAGCGGTTTTCGCCGTATGGCGACTTCCCTGGTGCTCATGGGCGCTCTAATTGCCCTGACCGCCTGCCCTTCCGAAGGAGATTCAGGACCGGGCGACGCGCTCTTGCCCCTTCTTTTGAGCGGCGGCGGCACGCCTCCGTCCGGTGGAAGCGGTGGCGGAGGCGGTACCATCAATCCCGGCGCGCCGAGTTCATCGCCCTTCTCGGTTTCGGCTACCCCAGGGAACGGAACCGTTAACCTTACCTGGTCCTACTTCGGTTCGGGCGCCACGCGCTTTATTGTCTATTACTCCACTTCGAACAACGTGACCGAATCATCAACGAAGGTGGAAACCACCGACACCACCATGGCCTTCACGCACACCGGCTTGACGAACGGCACGACCTATTACTATCGCGTAGCGGCGGCTAACGACGCGGGACGCGGTCTCTTGAGTACGACCTCCGTAGCGGCCGGGCCGGACGCCTGGACCGCGGCCACCAGCGGCACCGCCAATACCTTGAATTCCGTACGCTATCTGAACAGTGAGTTCTGGGCCGTGGGCGCGAATCGCACGATTCTACGCAGCTCGGACGGCATAAGCTGGTCCGCCGTCGCACCGGGTTGCGGCAGCGCAAGCGCGACGCTCCATGATATTGCCCATGACGGTGGGAATAAATTTCGCATCGCCGGTACCGGGGGTCTGCTAATCAAGAGCGACAACAACGCTACCAGTTGGACTTGCGACACCATTAACGCCGCGCAAAACTACGAGGGCATTCACTACGCCGACAGTCTGTGGCTGCTGGCCGGAACGGACACGGGAAACACGATCATGTTCGTGGGTCTGTCCACCGACGGCAACACCTTCGCGGCCGCCGCGACGACCGCCGCGTTTTCGTTCTACAGTTTTCGCGATATTGCTTACTATTCGTCTTCGGGAACCTACGTCGTCACCGGAGACGACGGCATCATCGCGCGTTGCACTTCGTCTTGCGGGACGAACACAAACTGGTCGTTCACTCGCATTACCAGTTTCGGATTCGGTGTAACATTCTACGGGCACTATTTCCGAAACAGCAAATGGAATTTCATGGGCAGCTCCGTCTACACCCTGGATACGAATTTCAGCAACCTGGACAGCATGAGCGATGACAACGCAAACGCTCGACGCCTGGTGGACAGAGGCACGGAAATTCTAACGGCGGGTACCGGCGGCAGGATCTATTCCTCCGGGGACGGCATTGACTTTACCCAGCGCGGCCAGAGCGCCACGACTCAGGACCTATACGGACTGGCCTGCTCGACGACGCGCTGCGTGGCCGCCGGGAGCAGCGGGACGATTATCTATCGGTGATTGAGGAAAATCCGTTCAGCGAAACGAATACAGGTTAACCACGCAGGGCACGAAGAATTTAAGGAGGGACTATCGTACGCATCTCGAGGCGACGGCCCCCGTAAGCGGTCGTTCAACGACACGACCCCAAAAGTCCTTCGTAAACTTTGTGCCCTTCGTGGCTCGTTACACCGCCGCGGCGGGGATCCCTGTCACGGATTGTTTGCGGGCTCAAGAAGCGCCCGTCCTTAACATGATTTTTTTGAGAATTATACCAACGAATCCCGTTTAGTTTTAGAGAGACCTTACCTTGAACGCGGGGAATCGGGCACGCTCGATCCCGGTAATCGCACGAGTAAAACGGCTAAAATAGCTCGTCTCTTAACTTTTGCTGGGCGGCCCGGCAAATTCATGTAAACTGTCGCCCGACTATCCCATCGTATCTGGAGGAAAAAACACAATGTACCCATTTCAACCTGGATTATTTCGGAGAGCGGCCTGGCTCGCCCTCGCGAGCATCGTGCTGTGGTCATTGAGCGCGTGTCAGAAGAAGGAAGATGACGATCTGCTCACGAACTTTTTGCTGCTGAATGCTCTATCCAATGCCGGCAGCGTCGTACAAGGCACGCTGACCGAAACGGCAAGCATGAGCACGCCGCGCTACTTCAGCAAGGCCGTCGTGCTAACCGATGGTAAAGTTCTCGTATCCGGGGGGACCATCCAGGGTAGTTCCACGGGCGTAACGAATAACTACAATACTACGGCGGAGCTCTATGACCCTTCCAGCGGCACCTGGTCGGCCACTACGGGAAATCCGGACCTGATTCGCCTTTCCTACGCGGTTACGCGATTGGCAAACGGCAATGTAGTCTACCTCGGCGGTACCACCGGAAATAATACCACGGGCGTGTCCTCGAATACCACGACGGGCACAATCTACAATTCCTCGGCGGGGACTTTCGCCGCGGCCACGGGCAACTTAACTTCAAGCCCGCGCTCCAGCGCGCCGGCTACGCTTTTAAGCAACGGCAATGTGCTCATCGCGGGCGGCGGCGGCGGCTCCATGTCCGTGCATTCGACGGCGAATCTGTTCACCACGGGTACAAGCACCATCGGCACGACGGGCAGCCTGGCAACGGCGCGGTCGTCTCATTCCGCCGTCTTGCTCTCAGACGGCAAGGTCCTTATTAGCGGTGGACGAGACGGCTCCAATAACTCCCTGTCTTCCGCCGAACTCTATGATCCCGCGGGTGGTACGTTCAGCAGTACGGGGGCGATGCCCCAGGGACGCATATCTCACTCGTCGGTGAGACTGAGCGACGGCAGTGTTCTGGTCTTCGGGGGAGGCTCCGGCGTTAATTCGATTCTATCGTATTCAGGCGGCGCATTTTCAACGAAAGCGGCGACCATACCCACGAACGTTTCCTCCCTTAATAGTTCACACTACGCCCTCCTCTTGAACGACGGGCGGGTTTTCGTCGGATGCGGTTTTGGAGGCGGAGGCGTGATCTACAATCCCACAACGGATACCGTATTCGCGGATCCTGCTCTCTCCGGTTCGTCGGACCTCATCAGTTGTCAGTCGGCGGTGCTTCTGTCGGACGGTCGCGTGCTACTGCTGGCGCCGCAAAAGGCGTTCCTTTATACGCCGCCTTCGACTTGACCCGCGAGATTTACCACGAAGATCACAAGATTCCTTCGCGGTTTACTAAGCAGCCGCGCCGGTCTTAATCCCCAGCATCGTTCGCGCTTCCGCGGGCGATGCGATTTCGCGGCCCGTGTCCCGGGCCATGCGCACGGCTTTCTCCACCAGGTCCCCATTGGACTGGGCCATGACGCCGGGCGAAACGTAGAAGTTGTCTTCCAGGCCGACGCGAATATTGCCGCCCAGGGACAGCGCGGCGGCAAGCATGGCCCACTGGATATGGGAAATACCGATCACCTCCCAGATCGAACCGGCGGGAATCTGCTCCACCTGGTGCGCCAGGTTCTTCGCCGTGGCGGGGATGCCGCCCAGCACGCCCATGATGAACGAAAACTGTAGCGGCGGTTCAATGATGCCCATGTCCAGGAAGGGTCTGATGTTGCCTACGTGGCCTGAATCAAAACATTCCAGCTCCGGTTTGACGCCGGAGGAGTTCATGGCTTCCAGATAAAAGCGAATCGTATCGAATGAATTTTCGAAAACCCAGTTAAAGACGAAGTCTTTCTTTTCGCGGCTATACTTGGCGTAGTTCATGGAACCCATGTTCAGGGCGCCGATTTCGGGATTGAGTTCCGTCACGTGCCGCACGCGCTCTTCCTTCGGCACGTCCACGGCGCCGGTGGAAAAGTTAATCAACACATCGCAACGCTTACGCACCTCTTCCATGATGGCGGCGTACACCTCCACGCGATGGGACGGTCGCCCATCGTCTTCGCGGGCGTGAATGTGCACGACGGCCGCGCCGGCGTCATGGGCTCGTTTGGCTTCCTCGGCGATTTCCACCGGAGTGTAAGGAATGGCGGGACACTGTTTGCGATTGGCGGCCACGCCGGTCAAGGCGGCGGTCACGACCACTTTCTCCTTCAACAGGGAAGCGGGATTCTCGGCCAGCTGGGAAGTATTCAAGCTCATGGGGACCTCTCTGCGCCTCGTTCCGGTTGAGGCGATTTCATTGACTCAAATGTCAAACTTTGACTCGAATGTCAATGCGTCAAGAGGATTCACTGATTGAACCAGGCTTCAATGGCATCCAGGTTCTCATAGGCCAGCCAGAGTAGGAGCGCGGACAAGAGCAACAGCAGAGGTACGCCGAGCCGATCAAAATGCGTGTGTTGGCTAATGACTCTTAGCGCGACTCGCACTCGAGTCCAGAGAGACGGAGCTCCCTCCGCCTTGCTCTTTTCCAGGCCCGCCCGATATTCATCCTTCATTTGGGTCCGATGAGCTAGAATCCGTTCCATCAGGCTTGAGGGCGGTTCCGGAGGCAATTGCTCCTGGACGGCTTCGAAAGCGGTGGGATCCAGAAAAGCGGTGCGGCCGTCTCCGCAAACGGCCTGCATGATTTCACATAAATACTGGTTGCGGGTAGCCGAGATGCAATCATTGAGGATACGCGCGGCGAAGGCCCGGTCTTCATTGCGCCCCGTCAGAGCCGCCTCGTAATGCCGGGCAATAAAGGAGACTTCCTCGAGATCGGTTTCACTCTCCCAGGCTCGGCACTCCACCAGGCCCAGTTCCGCTTCCCAGACGGCCGTCCCCAGGCGCGCGGAATTCAAGGCCACGCGCAGTACGCGCCCCGAACGATCCACCAGGATCACCGCCCCGTGATTAACGAAGCTCCCGTTAATGGAGTGCTCGAATTGGTACTCGTCGTCCTGGCGTGATACCAGCTCCATTTCAATCCTTTACATCTTGCATGGGGTTCGGCTCTGATTTTAACTTAAATTCGCACGCGGTCAAGTTAAGGGAACTCCATTTCCAGAATTCGGGTGGTTTTCCGTTATACTTTAGCTCATTCACGACTTCACTTAACCGTAAAAATTCGACATCGTCCTTAATCCGCGCGAAAACCCACTGAAAACGATGCCCGGCGTCGTAGGACGTAAAGCCCTCACGATCGCAGTGGGCGATTCCCGCCTGCCGAATGGGAGCGTAGGAACGTCCCCGAGCATCCGTAAGTTCGGTTTTTTCGATCCGGGCGCAGGCCTGGGAGTCGGCGTGGAGATACAGCCGCACCTCGGTCTCCTTACCGCGCTTGCAAATTTCGCTCACGGTCACGCCCCGGATGTGATTATTGGAAGGGCTGCAACAATAGGTTTCATCCGTGGTCGGCGGGTTAAGGGAGGAATACAGCAGGTAACCGCCCAGGAGTAAAAGAAGCAGCACGGGCGGCGGCGCGATATAGGCCGGACCGGTCCGGGGCGTTCGATGGGGCAAATCCGCCATGCGACGGGCCTCTTGTTCACGGCGAGTCCGCTCTTCTTTTTCATGACGTCGCCGGGCCACGGCTCGCGCGATTCCCCCCGGACGCCGAAGCTCCGGTCCCACTTCGGATTCGACTCGCTTGAATGCCTCCGGTTCGAAAACCGCCCGACCTTCGCCTTCCCGGAAATCCAGCAGGGTTCGAATCAGATAGCGATTGCGCGCGGCGGCCAAACAATCATCCAGGATCCCGCGCGCGTACTCCGCGTCTTTCTCCGCGCCCATGAGCGGCGCCTGGTAATGTTTGGAAACATAGGAAAGCCGTTCCAGCTCGTCGTCACTCTCCCAGGCGCGGCATTCCACGAGTCCCTTCTCGCTTTCCCAGACCGCCAGGCCGAAACGAGCGGAGTTCAGGCGCAGCTTGACGACCCGCCCTTGCCCGTCCACGCGTAGAAAGACGGCGTGATTCACGAAACGTCCGTTTGCCGCGTGCTCGAACAGATATTCGAAACCGTCATCCAGTTTGGTGGTTGCGCGTAACTTCATGGAGGGGTTTATCCCTGAAAATAAAGACTGATGAAGAAAAGCCGGACCAGGCCGATCAAGACTCCGGCAACCGCGATCGCATGCTTACAACAAGCCCTCGACCGTCCACGCGCAGTATCGCGGCGTTGCGCAGGAAATTGTCCGTAACGACATATTCGAAGCGATATATCGTCCCCTTCGCATCGCTGTCCCGATCGGTGAGCCGCATCTCATTATATTAGACGCTATGCGGGCGAATCCGCTTCACGCGAAAGCTTCATATCCTTCAGCTCTCGTCCAATCGCGCCCGGACCCGTGCCAGGCTTTCGCCCAGTACGCGCGAATCGGGCTGAATCTCAAGGGCTCGCTCCAGGTAGCCCCGGGCTTCTTCATACAAACGCAAGGCATAACAGGCCGACGCGGCGATGGAAAGCAGCACGACGTGGTCGGGATGGCCTTGCAGCAAGGTCCGGGAGCGCTCCAGAACCTGCTGGTGACGTCCGTTCTTGAGTTCTTGCTGGAGTTCATCGAGATCCGCTTTCGTGAGAGCGGAGGACGATTCGGCGGGCGGCGCGCCCGGGGAGGTTGCGGGAGAAGGCGATTCGGGCGCCCCCACTTGCGCGGGGTTACGCCCTTGTGCCTGCTGGACTATTTTTTTTTTGGATTGATGGCCGCGTTCAAGCCGCCCAGGACATCTTCCATGTTACCCAGGTCCATGGGCAGGATGACGGAGGTATTCTTTTTCGAGAGAGCTTGAAGTCGTTCGAGATATTCCTCCGACAGACTCAAGCGCATGGCTTCCATGCCCCCCTGAGAACTCAACGAAGCGGCAATCTTGCGAATACCGGCCGCGGTTGCATCGGCCACGGAGCGAATCTCCGCCGCGCGCCCCTCGGCCTCGTTGATCTTCTTCATACGCTCACCTTCGGAGCGATTGATAAGTTCCTGCTTGAAACCTTCCGAACGGTTGATGGTCGAGGTCATCTCACCCTCGGACCGGGCGATAACCGCGCGCTTGTCCCGTTCAGCGGTCATTTGCTTTTCCATGGCCTGGAGAATGGCCTTGGAGGGTGTAATGTTTTGAATTTCGTAACGTAGAATATCCACGCCCCAGTATTCGGCCGCTTGATCCACGACCTCGACAATCTTGGCGTTGATGGCTTCCCGTTCCTCGAAGGTCTTATCCAGATCCAGGTGACCGAAGACCGAACGCATGGTGGTCTGCGCCAGTTGGATTACGGCGTAGCGATAGTTGGAAACATTGTAAGCCGCTTTTTCCGGCTCCATAACCTTCATATAAATGATGCCGTCGACCTGAATCTGAACGTTGTCCTGCGTGATACAGACCTGCGCGGGAACGTCGATGGCCTCTTCCTTCAAGGTCAGGATGTAAGCCACTTTGTCCAGGAAAGGCGTCAGCGCGTGAAAGCCGGCGCCCAGGGTCTTGCGATACTTACCCAGCTGTTCGACGATATAAACTTCCTGCGCGGGCACGATGCGAATGGCGCGGATAAACTTATACGCGATAAATAGAAATAAGCCAATGTAGAAAACGGAACCGATTAGTAATTGAACATTATCACCCATGAATATCTCCTATAGAAAGAACCGATTGAGACGCGAAGCAACGCTCCGCTATCAGCCCTTGCCTCCCGCCGGTCGGCCTTCCTTGAGACCATCCATTACTTCCCCGAAGCCCTGAAAGACTCCATTGATATTGGCCAGCGAGAGCGGCACCACGGAGGTATCCGTTTTCTCGATTACGCGACCGAATTGTTTGATATATTCCTGGGCAATCCGCAGATTTACGGCATCCAGACCGCCCGGTTGATTAATTGCGTCCGCGACGGACTTGAGAGCCTCGGCGGTGGCCTCCGCGACCAGCTCGATTTGCTGGGCGGTTCCCTGCGCCTCATTGATCCGACGTAACTTTTCACCCTCGGAGCGATTGATGTCGTCCCGTTTGGCGCCCTCGGACAGGTTGATGGTTGATGCCCGCTCACCCTCGGAGTGATAAATCTCGGCGCGCTTTTCCCGCTCCGCCTTCATCTGCTGCTCCATGGCGTGCAGAACGGTGCGGGGCGGCATGATGTTCTTGATTTCGTAGCGAGTTACTTTTACACCCCAGGGATCCGACGCCAGGTCCACGCCCTGAATGACGGAATCGTTTACTTTCTCACGCTCGACGAAGGTGCGGTCCAGGTCCAGCTTACCGATTTCAGAGCGCATGCTGGTTTGAGCCAGCTGAGAAGAAGCAAAGCGATAGTTGTTGATACCATAGCTGGCCTTCTTGGCGTCCAGGACCCTCAAATAGAGGATACCGTCGACTTCCACCTGCACGTTGTCCTTGGTAATACAGATCTGCGAGGGAACGTCGATGACCTGCTCCTTCAATGTATGCTTGTAAGCCACGCGATCCACGAAGGGCACAAGAAAGTGAAAGCCCGAATTAAGGATGCCGCTGAACTTACCGAAGCGTTCCTTGATAAAGGCGTGCTGGTGAGGCACGATTACGAAGGTCTTCAATACGAAGATGATCAGTATGACCAGCAGGATGGAACTGTAGAATAAAATAGAAGCCACGTTTTGCTCTCCGGGTCCGGGGACCGATTAGGATGTCGTCGTGATTATGGCGCGATATAGACGCCGAATCAAAGCCGAGAAGACGGGGAAATGAACGAACTACCGCGAGACCTTAAGATGTCTCAACTTTCCGCCTCTTCATCCGGAGGCTCAACATAGAGCAATAAATTATCCCGTCCAGTGATTTTTGCCTTTTGTCCGGCTTTAAGGACGGCATTCTCGCTCTTCGCTTGCCACAGCGATCCCTGGTAGCGAACGCGCCCCTTCTCTTCTCCGGGATGGATGTCCTTGATCACGTCCACGATTTTACCGCGGATATCATCGTCCTCGTCGTAGAGTTCGTACCGCTCAAGGGCCGGGAACCATTTCTTGACCTGGTTTCGTAACAATAGAAAGAGCACCAGGGACGAGATGGCCCAGAACAATAGCTGTCCCAGCAGACCCTTGATCAACCCCAGGGCGACGGCCAGTCCCGTGAGAACGGCTCCCAGTCCGAAGAACATGATTACCGCGCCGGGAATTACGAATTCAAGTCCCAGCAGAATTACGCCCAGGATCACCCAGGCCACATGGGTAAACTTAAAATTAATCAGGGTTTCCAGCATGTTTTCTCGCTCCCCGTGCCCGCCGACACGAACTCAATGAGCCCGGCGGACTCTCGTCCGTAAAGGGGAATTTATTACCTCGATGGTTTTAGAGCGGGAAATTAACTGGAAGCCGGGGGCTCCGTTTTACCCGTTCTCTTCTTATATGATAGCAAACGCGCGTGGGATGTTCGAATTATTCGCGGCGATTGATTTGTTTGTATCTACAGACAAATTTGAGCGCGAATTTGAACTTACTGAATGCCCACGACCAGAAAGGATTGGTATTCGCCCCAGTTTACGGGAATGACATAGGTGGGAACTTTCAGGGGGAAGTCCACGTTCACGGGCGAACCGGAAATGACCACGGGCACGGAAATCATGAATTCGCTGCCGAATTTTTCGCGCACGTTTCCGGCAATGGTATTGGCCATCTCTCCGGCCATGTCTCGGATGGAAGCCTCGGGCGCGTCCTTTTCATCCAGCAGGATCTCCACGAATTTGGCGAGCATGGTCCGAGGGCAGCTGACGTAGACACAGCCTTTTCGTGCGCCGGAGATGCCGATGAGACCGGTAAAGTCCAGGACCACGGCTTCATCGCCCTTGATGTACGGAACGCCCACATCGGGCTCCGCGCCCATTTGCTTGAAATAGTTGGTGAGCGAGTCGATAAAGACGCCTAAATCTTTTTCATTCATGCATGCCGGTCCCGTGCGCGAAAGCCATTAGGTTTTCGTTAGCTCCGCGCGGTGAATCTTCGCCGGATTCACGCCGAATAGTGCGCGCGGGCGCCCGAGGCGTCAATACATATTACTTAGTAGGCCTGGATTTCGAACACGCGGACCGGCGTCCCGTTCAGGAACGCCCGCGCCGCCGTAGATAGGCGGGGATCTCAAGATCGTCCATGTCCAGCTTGTCCGGGTAGGCATCAGCGGGCGATTTCTCGCGGCCGGCGCGATTGCCTCCGCCATGAAAATCGCCTTGAGCGGGAATATCTCCACGCCCTGCCCCGTTTCCGGGAGCGGGGTTTTGTCCAACCCGACCCTGGGAACGGTGAGCCGCGGTGCCGCGCACGGCGCCCTGAGGCGGAACCGCCGGTTGCTCATAGGCCCCGGCGTCCGGGACTACTTCTCCGAAATCGACCGAGTCATAGACTTCATGACCGTCCGTCACCGGGGCCGCCTGCGTCATGGGGGGCATTTCCCGCGCGGGAGCGGCCGGACGAGACTGAATGGGCCGGGGTTGCGCCGGGCGCGCCTGGGCCTGGTGAGGAGCCGCCGGTGCCGCGGGCTGGACGAACGATCCGGCTTCGGGAGCCGGAGGCGGAGCGCCTTCGCTCTGACGCAGGGAAATAACCGGTCGTCGCGCGGAGGGCGCTTGAGCGCGGGGTTCCGTCTCTTGCACGGAATAGTCCCGCCAGATGGATTGCCCGCCCGCCGCTGCTTCCTTGCGTTGCTGGGGCGCCTCAGCCTGCTTCTTACGAAAGCCGGTGGCGATGACCGTAACGCGAATGCGCTCGCTCAAACTTTGATCCACCGTGAGGCCGATGATGATGTTGGCGCGGGGGTCGGCTTTTTCGGTAATGATTTCGGAAACTTCCTTCCACTCCGTGATGCTCATGTCTTCGCCGCCGCAAACGTTGATCAAGAGCGCCGTGGCGCCTTCGATGCCCGTCTCTTCCAGCAGGACATTATTGATGGCGAGACCCACGGCGTCCGCGGCGCGATTATCGCCCACGCCTTCCCCGGCGCCCATGATGGCGTCTCCGGTTTCGCCCATGATGGCGCGCACGTCGGCGAAGTCCACGTTGACCACGCCGGCCGTATTGATCAGATCCGAGATGCCCTTGACCGCGTTGTGAAGAATATCGTCCACCATGCGAAAGGCAACGTTCACTGACGTGGCTCGATCAATGATCTTAAAAAGTTGTTCGTTCTTGATGGTGATCAGGGTATCGACTTTATCACGCAGCGCTTCCACGCCCTGTCGCGCCAGCTCCATGCGCTTGCGACCTTCCACCTCAAACGGAATGGTCACGACCCCCACGGTCAGGGCACCCAGCTCTCGCGCTACCTCGGCGATGATGGGCGCGGCGCCCGTGCCGGTTCCGCCGCCCATGCCCGCCGTAACGAAGACCATGTCCGCTCCGCGCAGGGCCGAGGCGATGTTCTCCTTATCTTCCATGGCGGCCCGCAAACCGATGTCCGGATCGCCGCCGGCGCCCATGCCGCGCGTGGTCTTCTGGCCAATCTGGATCTGGTTTTCCGCGGTGGACTTCTTGAGCACTTGCTCGTCGGTATTCACCACGAAGAATTCCACGCCCCGCAGGTCCGCGTCGATCATGCGATCCACGGCATTCATGCCGCCGCCGCCCACGCCCACGACCTTGATCAATGTGGGTGATGTTTTTTCTTCTTCCAGTTCCAGCATGTTCTTATTCCCTACCGGATCACAGGTTTTCGGTGATCCAGGATTTCAATTTATTCATGAAGCCGTCTTCGCGACCACGCGTCGCCACGCCCCGGTCCACCGACGCGATATTCCCCGCGTAATGAAGAAGCCCCACCGCCGCCGCGAATTCGGGTCCGCCGACCCGGTCCACGAAACCGGTGATGCGCGTGGGACCGCCCACCGCGGTGCCCGCGGCGAAAACATCCTCGGCCAGCTCACGCGTACCCTCGATGAGCGAACCGCCGCCCGTGAGGACGACGCCGCCGGCCAGTTGTCCCTTGCGACCGGACTTAACCAGCTCCGCGTCGATGTGCTCCAGGATCTCCTTCATGCGCGGTTCGATAATGGAGGCGATTTCCTGATGTAAAACGCGTCGCGCGGGGCGACCGGGCATGCCCGGCAATTCGATTTTCTCGGTGGGGTCGACCATGGCGGCGATTGCCGCGCCCCTGGTCTTCTTGATCATTTCCGCGCTTTCCAGCGGCATCTTGAGGCCGATGGAAAGATCCTGGGTCACGTGAATGCCGCCCAGGGGAATCGTGGCGGAGTAGGAAACGCCGCCCTCGGTATAAATTAAAAGATCGGTAATGCCGCCGCCGATGTCCGCCACGGCCACGCCCAGGTCCTTTTCACCCGGTGTAAGTACGGCTTCCGCCGCGGCCAGCGAGGACATGACGCCGTCGGAAACGCGAATGCCGGCGCCCGAAACGGTTTTCTCCAGATTGCTCAAGGCCATGGTCCCGGCGGTAACGATATGGACGTCCGCCTCCAGGCGCACGCCGGTCATGCCCACCGGATCGCGCACGCCGTCTTGATCGTCGACGACGAACTCCCGGGAGAGCACATGAATGATTTCCTGATCCGCCGGCATGCGAATATTCTGCGCGCCCTCGATGACGCGCAGGACGTCGCTTTCGCGCACGATGCGGTCGCGATTGGTTACGGCCACGACGCCGCGCGAATTGTCTCCCTGGAGATGACGCCCGGTAACGTTGACCAGCGCCTCTTCCACCATAAGGCCGGACATGAGCTCGGCTTCGCGGGCCGCCTCACTGATGGCGGCGATGCCCTGGTCGATATTTACGATGGAGCCGGTCCGAACTCCCAGCGAAGGAGCGGTGCCCACGCCCAGGATGTCGATCTCGCCGTTGGCCTCCGGGCGAGCTACGACGACGCGGGTCAACACGGAGCCGATGTCGATGGCGCAAATATAATCCTTCATTTCAATTCAATCCCCGTCCCTTCTCTTTTCCCGACGGGAATACCGCTCACGGAAAAAACAGTCCGTCTCGTTCGCGCAAATCCATTACGCCTCGATAGCGTTTCTCGCCTTCCAGATACGCCAGCGCCGCGTAAATGCGATTTATATCGCTCCCGGCCAGGCGCCCGCTCGTCACCATGCGAACTCGCGTACCCGTCATATGAATATCAAGTGCTCCGTCATGCCGGAACCGTAGTTCCGAAATCCGCGCCGCCAGGGTCGGATACATTTTCTTCAAGCGCAGATACCCATCGATGAGCCCCCGCAAACGCTTGCTTTGAAAGCAACCGTCCCGCGCTCCCGAACAATCGTCCGTGCGCTTGAAGCGACCGCTGATAATGGGCACGCCCGAACAGCGAATCTCGTCCCGAGACAGAATCCGCGCTTCGCGGTCCACTTCACGCAATCGACCCTCGGCGTCCTCGCGAACCAGGGCCACGCAAGCCCGCTCAAAGACCGTGATGACCAGTCCACTTCCGGCTCGGGCGATTTCCGCGTCCCGTATCACCGGATGCTTGAGCAAAGCTCGACGCGCCTTGCGCAACACTTTGCCGCCCTGGCGCATCCCGGATTCCAGACCCGAAAGTAAAATCACTTCCTCCGAGGCCAGATAGCGATTGCCCCTTACTTCGATGTTCGCCGCGGGCGATGAATCTCCCGCCCAGAGGAGCAACACCCCTCCCGCGAGCAGAACCATCGCCGTGATAAAGACGATGAGCGCTCCCTTTCTTGTTTTGAGAGCCGAAGTACGGATCATTCCCTAGCTCAAATATTATGTCACATTAGATCCAGGCAAGGAAAATTTCATTTCCTTATAAAGAAAGTGGCGCGGCGCGCGCGACACGAACGGACCGAACGACACCGTCGCATGTTAAGTTGTTTTCGCTTCGCTCAGGGTCCCGGACGACGCGAAACCGAATCGCCTCGCGGACGCGCCTTCCAAACCGCGCGAAGACGACCGGGTCGAATACCGCGAAGCGTTCAAGAGCAGTCCGCCGAAACACAGCGTTACGATAAACGAGGATCCGCCGTATGAAATAAACGGCAGGGAAACCCCCGTGGTCGGAGTCAAACCGGTCACCACGAACATGTTCAGCAGGCTTTGCAGCACGAGCATAATCAAAACGCCCGCGCCCAGCAAGAAGGCAAAACCGTCCTCGATGCCCCGCAGAATGATCAGCCCACGCCAGAGCAGCGCCCCGAACAGCATGAGCAGGAGTACGATTCCCAGCAAACCGAAATTCTCCGCGAAAAGGGCCAGCACGAAGTCCGTGTGGCCATAGGTCAGATAACGATGAGCGAAACCCTGAGCCAGATCCGTGCCGAACCAACCGCCGTCGCGAAAGGCGCGAAACGACGTCACGAGCTGATAGCCGCCTTCGAATCGATACTTATAGGGATCCAGCCAGACCTGCAGGCGCGCGAAACGATAGGGCGCGAAATAGACCAGCAAATAGAGCACCGGAACGCCGCTCAAAAAGATCAAAAACAGGCGAATCATGGGGAAACCGGAGATAAAAATCAAAAGCGCGATGACCCCCAGCAGGCAAACGGTGGTGCCGAACTGGGGCTCGAGCACAATCAGCATCAAGGCCGCGCCCGTGATGGACAGAGCCGGAATAATGCGCTTAACTTCGTATTTCTCTTCCAGGGCGCCGCCCCGAGAGAGCACGTGGGCCAGATAGATGATGATGGCCAGCTTGGCGAATTCAGACGGTTGCAGGGTCACCGGGCCGACGGCCAGCCAGCGATGAAAACTCTTGCTGGAGGCCGAGGTGACGCTGTGACCCAGGCCGGGCACGAATACCAGCGCCAGCAGAATAATCGCCCCGATGATGCCCACCAGCGAA
>CAZGYS010000058.1:0-16995 GCA_964530305.1 uncultured Leptospiraceae bacterium | reverse complement strand
GCCTCCTCCTTTGGAAGCCGCCTGATTCGGTGTCCTCTAAAACGGGTATAGTCTATGGCCCGTATTAAATTCGTCCCACCCGCATTCGGGCGGGTCTACTAGAAGGGCAGCCGATTTTTGGGGAGGGTTAGGAGCAGCAATCGCAGTTGCCGCAGGGCGGTTCGCCGGGGAAGCCAAAATAGTCGGAGATGTGGACGCGACGGCAAGACTCGGAGCGAAAGTACTGCACCAGGGCGGCGAGCTTTTCGCGGCCGTTCAGAAGTTTGGCCTCATGCAAATCATCGTCGATTAAATTGGCGGGCGGATCGGAAGGGATATCCTCGGAACCGTCGGCCGTCTCGTTCTCCGGATTCTTCAGGCGTAGATCGCCCGCCGCCAGGGAGCCGGACAGGGCACCATGGCGTTCCAGCATGTTCAGGGCCGTCTCCATACGAAAGTCATGGCGATTCCGATAGTTGAGCTGTTCCCGCAGATAGTCGCCGCCCATGGAGTTTACCTTTTCTGGTTCGCGACGCAACACATCGTATAAACGCTTGTAGAAACGCGGCTCGGGATTGGACCATTTAAGAAATTCCATCTGCACGGCCAGGTCGTTCTGATCATAAAGCAAACGACACAACGCGGCGTCGCCGTCGCGACCGGCACGACCAATTTCCTGGTAATAGGATTCCAGCGAACCGGGCATCTCGGCGTGGACGACGAAACGAATATTCGCTTTATCAATACCCATGCCGAAGGCATTGGTCGCGAGAATTAAACCGTCGTCGCTTTCCATGAAGCCTCTCTGCGCCCGATCCCGCTCTTTCGCGTTTAACTTACCATGATAAACGCCGTGCTCTACACCCTTACGATCCAGATAGTCCGAAAAACGTTCCAACCCTTTTATCAGCGCGAAGTACACGATGCCCGGCCCGGGAAAGCGCTTGCGAACCTCCAGGATGTGTTCCAGTTTTTCGTCGTCGGAAAATACATCGCGCGCCTCCAGGCGCAAATTGGGACGCTGGATGCCCCGATGAAAAGTCTTCACGGAATCGGGCGTAAGGCCCAGGGCGCTGATGATGTCCTTCTGTACCGGCGGCGTAGCGGTGGCGGTGAGGGCGATGACGGGCGGATTGCCGATGAGCGCGCGAAACTCGCCCACCCGCGAATAGTCGGGTCGAAAGTCATGGCCCCATTCCGAAATACAATGGGCCTCGTCCACGGCCAGAAGCGCAACGCCCGCTTCACGAATTACGTCGACGAATTCGCGCTTGCGAAACCGCTCGGGAGTCACGTAGAGCATCTTGAGCTCGCCCCGGGCAAACCGGTCCAGGCGCGCCGCGCGGTCCCGGGCCGAAACGGTGGAATTAATGAAGTGCGCCGGGATGTTTCGCTTGCGAAGGGCATCCACCTGATCCCGCATCAGGGCAATCAGGGGACTGATAACGAGCGTGCCGCCTTCCAGTCCCAGCGCCGGGACCTGGTAGCAAAGCGACTTCCCGCCGCCCGTGGGCATGATCACCAGGCTGTGGCCTTCCCCCGCCGGTGAGCCCAGCAGACGCTCGACCACCTGGTCCTGCGGCGAGCGAAAAGCCTTGAAGCCGAAATAACGACTGAGAATATCCTGAGGAGAAGGAACCATGATACCGGGTACGCAGCCGGCCTTATTCTTTATAGCATTCTTTCGGATCGCCGCTCTTAAATCCCTGCTCCCTCAGAAAATTGATTGCCGGTTTCCCCGGGAGTGAAAATAATTGAATATGCATTCATTAAATGCGACCCACACCTGGGCGCGATTGGTACGCCGCACCGGACTAACCTATTTCATCCTCTTCGCGGGAGCCGCGGCGATTTTCCTGTTTTTCGGACCAATCCTACTCAAACTGCTCAATGAAATGTCCCGGGCCGCCGGCTACAGACTGGTTTCGCCCCACACCGGCACGTTCTGGCTGGTCCTGACCATCTCCATGATGACCAACATCAGCCTCCTGGCCTGGCTGCTGCGGCGCGATCCCTTCCGAAACTACGGCTACTTTCGCCCGCTGATCATGAGCAAGTATACGTCGGCCCTGCTGGGACTGATTCTATTTCTCGGCGTCCACGTATCGGAAACCATCGCCGCGGTGCCGGGAGCCGGCAGTCTGACCATATTCGTAATCTTCTGCGCGGATTTTCCCCTGGGCCTCTGGGCGCACTACTTATATAGACGCGGCGCGCCCTACCAACGTACGGAAATGCGCGCGCGCTACATGGGCACACCCGCGCCGGAAAGCCGTGAAGAGGCGATTCGCGGACTGGCGAACGAACCGTCCAATCGCCTTCGCGCGAACCGACTGGCGCGCATGGCGATTCGCCTGGGCGTGCCGACCCGGTGGACGGAATCCTCGGCTTTTCGCGAAGACGTCTATCTCTTCGGGCGTCCCTTCGCCCAGGGACGCGGTCGCGGCGTGATGGGTGTCCTGTTCGATACCTTCATCGCCTTCGCTTCCTGGAAGCCCGTGTTCGCGATCATGGAATTCGCGGCACGCTTCCTTCCCAGCGCCGGTCGCGCGAGCATCGTGGGTCGCGTTGCCCCCACACTGGCGTTCTCGAATCCCGATCCCATGCAAGCGGACGGCGAAATCTACGAACCGATTATTAAATCGCCCAAACGCAAGAACGCCCTGATTGATCTCACCAATCCACGAGGTAAACTCAAGGATAAAATCGACTTCCATTATGGCTTCGGCAATGAAGCCGGGCACGGCGATTCACAAGCCATGGATGCCGCTCTCGCGGGAGACCCGCCCGATTATATCTGCATCGGCTCGGGTCCGGGATCCGCCGCGGCGATTGTAGGCCTGTTGGAAGAGCAGCCCGGCGCGCGCGTCTGGATTCTGGATCAAGGCGATTACTTCACGCAGGATGAATACGATTCCATGAGTCCCTTGCGAAGCGTCATGTCCTCTTATCTGGACAACGGCTTTTCGCCCATCGTCAATTCTCCCGGGCGCGTCACCGTCGGCGTCGCCCCGGCCGTATGGGGCGGCGGCTCCGATATTTTCTCCGGAACGGCGGTCAAAAACGAAGCCTGGTATATTTCGCGCATGGGCATGGACGAAAAGGAATACAATCGCTACTACAAGCTCATCGCAGGGGAATGCGACATCGGGCCCCAGAAATGGGAGCTGGTAAGCGAAGCCCAGAAGCGGTTCTGGAAAGGAGCCAAACACGAAGGCCACACGCCGTTTCTCCTGCATAAATTCGGCCGCAACCTGGACGAAGGGCGCGGACGCGATTACGCCGGCGCGAAAGGTCGTATTCCCTACCTGGATAAACTCATCACCGGCGCCTACTCCCGCAAGAAAGGCGCGGTCCCGCCGCGAGGTATCGCCAACTGTCGCGTCACGCGCCTGCGTACCGGACGCAATGGCGCCGCGCGAAACGACATCAACGAAATCGAAGTGGAATTCCTGGGCCGCGCGGATCGCAAGTCGCTGGGACGAAGAACCATTCGCATCGCCGCGAACACGCGAATTCTACTGGGCGCCGGTTCCCCGGGCAACTACAAGCTCCTGGGTACTTGCGGCATCAAGAGCAAGCAAGGCCGGGGCGTTCTCCATCAGTATACCACCGAAGTGCTCGGTCTCTTCGACGATGAAATGCCGGCCAATGGAAACCCTCAGGCCCTGGGCGTGGAAATCGCGGCGGAGGAAGTCGCCGGAGATAAAACCACGCGGCGCATCGTCCTGGAAGGCGCTCACCCCGGACGCGCGGTCTTGTCCGGCATCGGCGCTCCGGGCCCCGTGCGCGACGTCATGGCCCTGCGCGCGGCGCAAAAACGCATCGGCTGCATGGG
Source organism: uncultured Leptospiraceae bacterium (assembly GCA_964530305.1). Taxonomy (GTDB): domain Bacteria; phylum Spirochaetota; class Leptospiria; order Leptospirales; family Leptonemataceae; genus CAZGYS01. Next base: position 13,178 of record CAZGYS010000058.1, on the reverse strand, counting down.
CGTCATGTTTACCGAGGAAACACCGGGTCGCCACAAAGCGCCGCTCGGAGCGACCATCACCCTGCAGTCTTTCACGCCGGGAGACCGCGAACGGCTGCTGGTGGGCGTGGAGAGCGCCTTGCGAATCTGGAGCGCGGCCGGCGCGAGTGCCCTGGGTTTGAACGTGCCGGTCCCCTTCAAATCCCGAGACCCGGAGTTGCGGGCAATCGGTTTTTTTCGCGGCGACGAAATTGAGAGCGCCCTGGAACACATTCGCCGGCATCCGCCCCAGATGCAGACCTTCTATCGAACGGGCAATCTGCACGGCATTCTGGCCGAAGACACGGGCGCGCACCCCGAACTGAACAATGTTTTCGTCGTCTCCGAGGATTCCATTCCCGCCGGGCCGGGCGTCAACCCCACGCTGGCTCTGTTGATTCAAGCGCGACGCGCCGGGCGCAACATAGCGCGAAAATAGACCATTTTAAGTAAAGAGAGTCGTTCATGCACGCCATCGAGAAGAGACTGCGCGAAAACCATAACCATGCCCGCTACGCCGGCGGAAACAAGGGGCACTACGAGTCCTACTTTCAACGCGCCAATCATCCGGAACGATCTCTGGCATTCTGGAATCGCTACACGATCTTTTCGCCCCGGGGAAGACCTCAGGACGCCATCGGGGAGCTGTGGTCCGTCTTTTTCAACGGTGAAACGGGTCGCCATACGGCCGTGAAAACCGAGGTTCCCATAAACGAATGCGAATTCGCTCGGGACGAGTTTCGCGTACGCATTCAAGATTCATTCCTGACTCCCGCCGACCTGCGAGGTTCGGCGCGCAATACCCCGGAGAAAGGCGGCGACCGGATCGAGTGGGATCTGGAATACTCCGGCGATGAGCCGCCTCTATTCAACTTGCCCCATCAATTCTATGAAAAGGGTTTTCCGAAGGCCAAGGTGCTGGTAGGTCTTCCCCTGGCCGTGTTTCGCGGCAAGATCCTGGTGAACAATGAGAAATTTGAAATCAACGATTGGGTCGGCAGTCAAAATCACAATTGGGGCTCCCGTCACACGGATCAATATGCCTGGGGTCAGGTGGCCGGCTTCCGGAACGCGCCGGATGCGTTTCTGGAACTAGCCACGGCGCGCATTAAGCTGGGGCCGTTTCTGAGCCCGGCCATGACGCCCATCGTGCTCCGTCTGGACGGACGCGAATACCGAATGAACAATCTATTTTCAAGTTTTCGCCGCGCGGAGTTCCGCTATTTCCATTGGAACTTTCGCGCTGAAACGCCGGAGCTGCGGCTGGAGGGCGAAATCAGCGCGAAACCCGAGGACTTCACCTGTCTGCCCTACTACAATCCGCCCGGCGGCGTAAAGTTCTGCCTGAACAGTAAAATCGCCGCGTGCCGCCTGCGGGTTAAGCCGGCCCATGGGCCCGAGCTGACCCTGGAAACGCCTCACCGCGCCGCCTTTGAGATCCTGACCGACGATACCGGTCACGGACTAAAGCCGGCGGTTTGAAAACCCCCGTCGTGCCCGCGGCCTGATCGAAAGGCTCCGAAATGGAAGGTCGCCGGACAGGTTAGCATGTTGACGCCCCGGCCGGGGTTCCGCGTAATCGGCGTCAGTGGATTTCTTCTACGCCGTAAATTCTCATGTGATCCAGTTCGGCGCCGGACTGGCCTTGCTGTACGCCGCCATCGAGCTGTTTCGAAATCGCCCTCCCGCCGGATACATGTATCTGGTCGGTTTGTGTCTTTTCTCCATTCAACTCCGGCTGGGTTTCTTCGCCGACGGAATTACGGTTCGTTATCCCTTCGCGTCATTCTTGTTGATCATGTCCATTTTCGCCATCGGGCCCCTGGTCCTGGTCGTCGTGGACAATATGATGCGCTTCGCCCTGCCGAAACGACGACTCTCCCTGAAATGGCATTTCGCGCCGGCGCTCGTCGCGGCGATATTCGAGCTCCTGTTCCAACTGCGTCCCACGAACGAAAAAGTCGCCGTATTACGAAAGCTCTACACTCACGTGGCATTGGATCAGGTAAACACGGCGCTCCTGCTGGGCATCCTCATGGTTCTGGGTTACCTGGCCTACATTCTCTTTCTCTACACGCGCATCAATCGCCAGTATCAAATCGCCTACAGCAAGATGGTTCTCTTGAGTTTGCTGGTTCCGTTGAGCGGGACGCTGCTGCTTTCGCTGGGCTTCTTTCTGAAGAACATGTTTATTTTTCACCTCGGCGGCGATTTGCTCGTGGCCACCTGGGTACTCATCTATTTGTTTTCCGCGCGGCACCCGCGCTTCTTCACGGACCTGCAAAGTGAAATCAAGAAGAAGCGCTACGCCAACACGCAACTAACCGGCGTCAACTTGAACGCGGTCAATGATCGCCTGCGCGAACTCATGACCGATGAAAAAATGTACCTGCGGGAAAACGTCCGCCTGAACGACCTGGCCGAGGAATTGCTGGTGACGCCTCATCAGCTTTCGCGCATCCTGAATGAGTTCCACGGTAAGAACTTCAACGAGTTCGTAAACTTCTATCGCGTCGAGGAAGCCAAGCGCATACTGGCGGAGGATCGAGAGCGCACGGTTCTTTCGGTAGCCTTCGAAGTCGGCTTCAATGCCAAGTCCACCTTCAACGCTCAGTTTTCGCGCATAGCCGGCATGACGCCCGCCGAATTTCGCAAGCGACTCAAATAACGCCCCACGCTCGGGTAGCGCGCGAGGCCCTTGCATAGTCTTCAGAATAAAAGCCGTCCGGCCGACGCTTTCATCGCGAATCGCGATTGACCATTTCCATGAACGGGCCATAATCCTCGTGAAGCGCGAAACGGTTTTCACGACCGCCTTCGCGTGCGATGTAAAATCTTAATCGAGGAATCGACAATGCACGAATTCGCATCTCAATCCGGAAGTTTCATGCCGCCCACGAACGCAAGCGCGGGACCCGACTCCCAATCCCACGTCCGTTCGCCCCTGGACAATATCGGCGTCGGTCGCGGCGCGGGTGATTTCGCCATTCAGCGCATGGAAGATACGCGCGGCACCATTCAGCGTGAGACGACCGATGAAATGGAAAAGGAAGAGTAAGTAGGCTAACGCTTCGTCTTCGCCGGCGAATGCGCGGCGATGAATTCGCGAATAAGGCGCGTGGTTTCCTCGGGCCTTTCGCGATGCAGCCAGTGGTTGGCGTCTTGCGGCACCAGTTCGATGCTTTCCCCCAATTCGGGCATGGCGTCGTACATGGAAGGCGTGATGGCCATGTCCCACAGGGGAATCAAAAGACGACAGGGCACCTGAATGGGACCGGCGGGTTTCAGGTCGGGTCCCCGCATTAGACCCCGGTAGTAGGGCGCGAAATCCCGCACGGCGGCCCGGCGATATTCCGGCGACGCGGTATACAGGGGATCGTCCCGGGTGATGTCCCCCCAGGACAGCATGATATTCCAGACCAGGCCGCCCGCCAGGCGCATGACCAGTCCCGGGACAAGGGGAATCTGAAAAAGCAGAATGTACCAGGAGCGCGTCATTTGCTCCAGGGCGTCCTTGAGTCCGCGCCAACCTTCGCGCCCCAGCAGCTTGCGCCGGAAGGCGATTTTCGCGGCGGCCGGATGAGGACAGCTCAACGCGGTTAAACTTAAAAGAGAGCTTGCGCGATTCGAATCGGCCGCGAAGACCCAGGCAATCAGCGCGCCCCAATCGTGGGCCACCAGATGCAGCGGACCGCCTAGAAAATCAATGACCGCGTCCAGGTCCGTCAACATGGACGGAATATAGTAAGCGTCGGCGGAAGCCGAACCCCGCGGGCCGGTGGAGCGATTCGTGCCGCGCAAGTCCATGGCCGCCACGCGGTATTCATCGCTCATGGCCGCGAGCTGAAGTTCCCAGGTTTCCAGCGCGTCCGGGAACCCATGGAGAAACAGCACCACCGGACGTCCCTTCGCCTCCGGCCGAGCATCGTACTTGAGATGGATCTCGTGTTCGCCGACCGGGACGCGCGTGCTCTCCAGGAATTCGATCACTGTTCTTTCTTTTTCGTGGGCATCCAGGACTGGAGCAAGTTCGTCAGCTCCGGCGATACGCGATTCATCAGGTCAAGGCCCTTCGCGGCGATACCGGGGTGAACGTGCAACGTGTTGCTTTCAATACCGCCGACGATATCACCGGCCACGTCCTCGACATCCGAAATCAGTACGTCCGGAATTTCTTGATCCGTCACGTTCCCGTGGCGCTCCGAATCCAGTATGGGCGTTTTCGTAAAGAAGGGATAAACATTAGTGACATTGATGTCCGTATCTCCCAGCTCGGCGTTCAAGGCTTCGCCGAAACCGCGAATACCGAACTTGGACGCGGAATAGGAAGCCATCAGTCCGGCGCCGGTGATGCCGGCCATGGAGGAAATGTTCACGATGTGTCCGGAATTGGCGCGACGCATATCCGTGAGAAACAGGTGCGCCAATCGCATGGGCGAAAGGAGATTGATTTGCATCAGGATATCGTGCTTCTCCCGGGGAACGTCGGTGTAGGGGCCGATGAAAGTAATGCCCGCGTTGTTCACGAGTACGTCCAGAGTGTCGGCGAAACTTCGCGTCTGTTCATAAACTTGATCACAGCCTTCGGATGCGCTCAAATCGCTGGTGAAACTTCCCAGCACGGCGGCCCCCAGTTCGGCCTCCTGTTTCTTTAACTTTTCCTCTTCCAAATCGGTTAGAATCAAGCGAGCACCCTTCGCCGTTAGTTTGCGCGCCAGCGCCGCGCCGATGCCTCCGGTGGAACCCGTGAGGAGAACCTTTCTGTCCTTTATTTGCATTTCCTGAACTCCCGTGCTTGAATTTACCCCGAAATCGCCTGCTCCTCGACCCGTCTTATAAAACCGGGCTCTTTTTCGAGTCCGACATTATAAGTTGAGTCGATTTCGGCCCGGAAACGGATGATACTAGGCCCATATCGGAGGCGAGACCATGAACTCATACGCATCAGACACTGTCATGGAAAACACCGCGGCGAACCCGGACAATGCCGTCATGCGAGTGCGCAAGGTGGACCGGGACGTTTCCTATGATTTCGACACCGACATTCCCCGTTACTGGATGAACGAAAACGTCTGGGCTACCCATCTGGCCAACAGCTTTCACTTGATTTTTCCCGACGGAGAGCGCTTCTTTATTCGAAGCGTGGCCGCCTACAAGGATCGGATCACCGAGCCCGAACTCCGCGCCCAGGTAAAGGACTTCATGGCTCAAGAAGTGCAGCACGGCATCATGCATGAGAAATTTCAGGCCACTCTACGCAAACAGGGTTTCAAGATCGACGGCTTCCTGAAATTCTACAATTGGCTCGGCTACGGATTCATTGAGAAATGGTCCAATCGTATTTTCGGGCCTCGCATAGCGCTCTCCATCACCGCCGCCCTGGAACACTACACCGCCAGCCTGGCGGAAGTAACCTTGACGGAAGACTTCGATCACATGGCGCCCCCCGCCATGGTGAACATGCTCCGCTGGCACGCTTGCGAGGAGATCGAACACAAGAGCGTGGCCTTCAATGTTCTCAAGCAGGTGGCCCCCGGATATTTCCTGCGCGTCTTCGGTCTTTTCGCGGCCACGTTTCTGTTGGCCGCCATGACGCTCATCGGTCAATGGTCCTTCATTTTGCAGGACGGTCAACCGGGCCTGCGCGGCTACGCCCGTGCGCTGCTTCATTTCCTTAGGAACGGCGCGCGTATGCATCGCAATATCCCCGGCTATGTTCTGCAATACCTGAAACCCGACTTTCATCCGGATCAGATCGACAATCGCCATATCGCCGCGCGCTACCTGCTGGAACAGGGTCTCGAGCCGGCAAGCGCTTGAAGGATCATCGAGGAGACACGAACATGAAGAACCCCGACTCCCGTCCCGGAATCCCTTCGTCCGGTTCAAAAAAGACACGCGCGAAATCGCCCTCCCCCCAGGTCCGGGGCGATACACGCGGGCGCATCGCGCTCATCGGCGCCGGATTCGCCGGGCTCGGCATGGCGCGCGCCCTGAAAAAGCGCGGCATCGAATTCGATCACTTCGAGAAAGAGAACGCGGTCGGCGGTAACTGGCGCCACGGAGTCTACGATACGGCCCACATCATTTCTTCGCGCAAGACCACCGAATACGGCGATTTTCCCATGCCGGAACACTATCCCGATTTTCCCAGCGCCAAACAGATGGCCGACTATCTGGATTCCTATGCCGACCATTTCCGGCTACGGGAAACTATCCTCTTCAACACGGAGGTCGCCGACGCGGCGCCTGAAGGCGATGCATGGCGCGTCACGCTCGCGTCCGGTCGCGAATTCATGTACGACGGCGTGATCGTCGCCAATGGCCACCACTGGGACTGTCGCTTTCCGGAGTACCCGGGCGATTTCACCGGCAAATGGATGCATTCGAAACAATACAAGAATCCTTCCGTCCTGAAGAATAAACGCGTCCTGGTGATCGGCGGAGGAAATTCCGCCTGCGACGTCGCCGTGGAGGCGGCCCGTTTCGCGCGCGAATCGCATATCAGTCTACGGCGGGGCTACTGGTTCATGCCCAAGACCGTCTTCGGCGCGCCCACGGTGGAACTTATGAAGGCCTGGATGCCGCCCTGGTTGCTGCGCCTGATTACGCGTCTAATGCTTCGCGTGGTCGTGGGCGACTATCGCAAGTACGGCCTCCAGAAACCGGATCATCGCCCCTTCGATAAACATCCCACGATCAACTCCCAGTTACTCTACTTTCTCAAGCACGGCACCATCACGCCCCACGGAGATGTCGCGCGTTTCGAGGGCCGCGACGTGATTTTCCAGAACGGCGAGCGCAAGACTTTCGACGTCGTGATCTGCGGCACCGGCTTTCACGTCAGCTTTCCGTTCCTTCGCCCGGGCGTGCTTTCCTACACGAACGGCATGCCCGATCTCGTCGGCGGCGCGATTCCCCTGGGGCGCCGAAATCTCTTTCTCTTCGGCCTGGGCCAACCCCGCTACGGCGCCGGTCCCCTGATCACGGCCGGGGCCGAACTCGTGTGCGACGCGGTGGAAACCCAGCGTCGGATGGACATGCCCATCGGCGATGTCCTGCGCAAGCTGGGTCAGCCCCTGGTTCGCTCATGGGTGATGGATCCCTTCGCCGTGCTGCGACGCATTCGCATGGGTCGTCGCATCATGCCCTTTCTTCCGCGGCTGGCGCGATTCTACGCGCGCAAGACCAAGCCCAAAGGATCGGAAAAGTTGCCCGTGGCCGCCCCATCGGCCGGATCATAACCCCCGGTAGAGCGGGTGGGTGGTGTGGCGGAGGGCCGTCGAAAGAACGCGCGAGGGGCGCGGCGGCGCGTTGCCGGGGCGGCCGGGATTATAACATCATTTTTTGGCGAGGTCAACGACGAAATGTCGCACCCTTGTGCCATACTGTACGCTGGGAAGAAGTGTGTTCGCTGATCAAGAATCGGGAAAATTTCCTTCTTGTAAAATCCGCTGCTTGAGTTTCCGCGCGCGTTCGTCTTCCGGCATTTGATCGATATAGGCCTGCACGCTCCGTAGCGCCTTATCGTGATCACCCAGGGTATGATAGATCCGCGCCAGAAAGTATTTCTGAAACGGGAAGTGGGGAATCAGCGCCGAGGAACGCAATAGTTCGGCGCGGGCGGCGTGCCAATCGCGGTCCCGCAATGCGCGCACGCCCTGGTTGTAGCGTTTAATGAATTTGTCCCAGTTCTCATCCAACTCCACCGTGACGAAACACACGTCGTCGTCCACGGGAGCATCGCCCTGAAATTCGCGCAGGGCGGCGATGACTCGCTCGTGCAGTTCCGCCAGGGGACGGCGCTTTTCGCGCTCCAGTACGCGAAGGAAATTCTCCATGCCGAATTCCTCGCCCCGGTCATTGCGTTGCTCGATGATGCCGTCGGTATAAAGATGCAGACGATCGCCTGCTTGCAGTTGTAGTTCGCCGAACTTATAGGAACCCGTCGCCTCGGGCAAGGCGCCCAGCATCATGCCCGGCGTATGCAGCATTTCGAAGCGCCTTTCCCGCGCGTGATAAAAAATCGAACGAGTGTGCGCCGCGTTGCTGTACATGACTCGATTCTGCTCGTCGACCTTGAGCATCACGGCCGTCAGGTATTCGGAAGTCGTCACCGTGGCCAGCAGACGTTCATTCACTTTGTTGAATGTATAGGCCGGATCCAGGTCGGGGCGAATACTGCGATGGAACATTTCCCGGGCGGCCATGGTCACCAGCGCCGCCGGCACGCCGTGACCGGATACGTCGGCCAGCAGGACGAAACAGCAATTCCTGTACCGAAAAATATCATAGTAATCGCCGCTGACCTTCTCCATGGGCTCGTAGGAAACGGCGAACTTCAGACCGTTCCAGGGACGCGGGTGTTGCTGCAGGACGCCGGCCTGTATCTTCGCGGCGGTTTGGAGTTCTCGTTCGAGAATGGCGCTCTTGCGACGAAGCTCCTGCGTGCGCGCCCGAACCTGGGTCTCCAGATCAAAGCGATACTCATTAATGGTCTGCGCCGCCTGGTTGATACTGGCGGAGAGATCCGTGAATTCGCGATCCATGAACGGCGAAAACAAACCGGTATCGCGTCCCTTCGTCAGGGTTCGCACGGCATCCAGCGCGTCGCGGAACGCGCTCGATACGCCGCGATACAACATGTACACCAGCACGAAGATCATCGCCGTGAGCGAAGTCAAATAGATGGCGATGGAGAACAGCTTTTCCCTGTTGATATAGATCAGCACGCTGGTGAACCCCAGGCAGACCAGATACAACAAGGATACGATGACCAGCTTTCTTTGCACGCTGGCGTAATTCACCTCGGGCACGTCTATGCGATGCTCCCAGAGTACGCGCAGGCATTGAATGCGCAGCGGACCGGTGACGGCCTCGGCCAGGTAGTAAGCCGGACCCGGATAAACAATCAAGCCCATGACGCAGGCAATCCAGGTCCACATGAGTATGGGCCAGGAATACCCCAGGTAAATCCCGTAGGCGTTCAACACGGCGACGATGATTAAAACCTCGGATACGCCGGTAAAAAAGATGACGCGCGGAATGCGATTCACGGCAGCCAGGATGGCCGGGTATTCCCTCGCGTCGATGTTTGAGGCGATGCGTACTTCGCCGTCTTCCACGGCCGTGGAGCGATTCACCAGATCGATTTCACGACTGATGCTGCGCAAGCCGAGTCGCGTCAGGCCGCCGTAGACGAATATGGCGCTGATGAACGGATACAGGAAAATGGTTCGAATGGCCGTGACGAAATCAGGGCCGAAGTCCACGTTCACCAGGGGAATGGCGAAGATCAGCGCGGCGATGATCGTGCCGCCGCTGAAAGTCGCCGACGACGCCACCACGGCCAGGGTATAGCCGAGAACGCGGGTCAGGGAAGCGAAGATGTACTTTAACGCGCGTTCCATTACCTTGATTCAGGCGTGCTCCAGATAAGGTTCGATGAGCCCGATGTATTCCGGCGGGGGCTTACGGGGACGGGCTCGCGCCAGGGAAACGACCAGTTGCTCCTCGCTGATGGACAGCAGGAGCTTTTCTTTTTCATCCCGGGTGGAGGTCACGTCCTGGCGCATGCGCACGCGAATTTTATCGATGCGTTCCACCCAGCTGTGCACGCGCATCTCTTCACCCGGCACGGGTAGCTCATGAAAGTGAAATACACCGCCCATGAAGAAAGTGGTCGTATCCATCCTGATCATGAGTTCGTAAGTAAGCCCCAGGCGTTCGCCGAACATATAGCGCCCGTCCTCGACGATTCGCCAGAGAGCCGAGGGCGGATAGTCTCCGAAGTGCGTGCGTTCCGAGTGCCCCATAATGTAGGGACTGACGATTCGTTCGCAGGAGCCCGAGAACGGCGACGCTTCCGACAGCAGGTTCTTCTCCGGGAACTCATGGCCCGGCGCCAGCAGGTCGATTGTTCCGCTGTTTGTTTCGCTTCGCGTAACCTGAATGATGCGACAGGCCGGTTTTCCATCCTGCTGCTCCACCGTTTGATCCCAGTAGATGACGCCGCCCTCTTCCGCGAAGGCCCGCGTCCGGACCCGCAAGACGGCGCCGGCATGTTGCTCATTGGCGAAACGCACGTAGGCGGCGAGGGGCCGCAGAAGCGCTCCTTCCTCGCGCAGGCGCTTGTCGTCATGGCCGTTCGCCTCCAGTAAACGAAACCGCCCCTCAAAGCAGAAGCTTTCATAGGTGCGACTGGTCACATGCCTCTGGGTGTCCAGATCCGCCATCCGGGTAGCGAGACTGATCTCATGATCGTGGCTCATGCAACCGTAATGTCGCCCTGGGGCGGGACGGGAAAGTGAATTTCCCCAACTATCCGACCCGGCCCCATGAGCGAGTTTTAATCGCCCTGTGGGCCCTTCCCGGAAAAGTGACTCGGCACGGCCATTCCAGGCTGGGCAATTTTTCGAATCTTGCCGAAAATCATAAGGAATTTTCCATACCGGGGACAACATGAAGAGTTACCGCACCCAATCAATCCGCTCCATTGCCTTGATGATTCCGTTTGCGTTCATGATCGCGGCATGCGGAGGCGATGCGTCCGATTCCGCGGCCGTGAAAAAAGACAACGCCGCCGACCAGGGTCGCGTGCGGTTCGCCAATCCGGGACCCAATGACGATGTTCGCCGGGACGCCGAGCAAAATCGCCTGGGGCGCTCCATCTGGGAAAAGCTGAACTGGAAGAAAAGCAAACCCGCCAACGAAAGCCGCTCGCGAGAAAAAAGCCTGGCCGCCGTCACGGGAAAAACGGGCATCTCGATCCCCGTCCTCTGCTATCATCAAACCTACGCCGGCTCCAATACCTTCGGCGGCTACAATGTCCAGCCGCGTAAATTCGAAGCGCAGTTGAAATACCTGAAAGAACAGGGCTACCAGTCCGTCAGCCTGCGCGACTTCGAGGCCGCCATGAACGGCAACCCGCCGGCTGATTTTCCGAAGCGACCGATTCTGCTCACCTTCGACGACGGACTGACTTCCAATGAGACCACCGCCCTGCCCCCGATGCGCAAGTACGGTTTCAAGGGCGTCCTGTTCATCTATCCGACCATCATCAATTCCAAACGCAAGAATTACATGCGCTGGCCGGCGGTCCGTCGCCTGGCAAAGAGCGGCGTTTTCGAAATCGGTTCCCATACCTACTGGCACGCGCAATTACCGGCCATGAGCCGCGCGGACATCCGCGTTCAACTGCGCAAGTCGCGGGAAATCCTGGAAAGTAAACTCGGCGTGAGTATTACGGCCCTGGCCTATCCCTTCGGCCTCTATGACCGTCGCGTAATCGAGGAAGCCCGCGCGGCGGGATACAACGTGGCCTTTACCATCAACCCCGGCTCCAATCAGCCCGGGGATCCGCCCTACACCTTGAACCGCTACATGGTGACCGGCCTGCAATCCATGCGCAACTTTCGCACGTACCTGGGCTTGCAATCGCCCCGGGGAATCGCCGCGGATCCCCCCGACGGCTCCATGGTGCGCACGGGGCAATCGTTCATTCTAAGTTTCCCGGAAAAGGAACTCAAGGAATTGCGCGTCTACCTGCGCGGCAAGCGCATCGCCATGCGACCGCTGGGAAACGGCAGCTGGTCCGGGCGTCTGCGATTTCGTACGCGCAAGAATCGCCGTTACATGAACATGGTGATTCGCGCGCGCGACAGCGACGGCGTGAACAGATATCGACGCATGCTTTTCCTGGACAGCAATCGCTTCAAGACCATGAAGCGCTGATGCGAAGATTCGCGCGGGGCGCGATGAGACCGGTTAACTTTCGACGATGACGTCCTTGAAGATCTCGTCCATCTCATTGGAATCCACGATGCGCTGGGAGCCTACGAGATACGAGTGCACCAGATCCACGACGTGATGGGTCATGTAGCGGTCGGGCATGAAATCGCGAATGGTGGTCTTGAGGAATTGAAGATCTTCGCCCTCCAGGCGACCTTCCAGATAAACATTGCACAGAGCCTGAATCCCCACCGCGCGAATGGGACTGGCTTCCTCCGCTTTGGCCATTTCCCGTAGATGGGGCAGGACCGCGCCTCCGTAGACGGGCAACAGGCTGGCGAACAATTCGATCACGCCATAGGGCAGCTCCGCGGATGAGTTCTTGATGTAATCCAGAACGATCTCCATGGAACGAGCGCTCTCGGAAAGCACCAGACCGCGAATGGCGGCGGAGCACCAGTAGCTGTCCTTCATCCAATCCCGGCAGCCGTCCCGCAACATCTGTTCCAGGGTTTCCAGCGCGGCGGCATCGTCCTGGGCCGCCGCCTCGGACAGGCGCCGGATCTCCAGATCAAACATGTAACTGCCGCCCAGGGAGCGCAGTTTCTCAATTTCGGCCGTACTCATTGTAGAAAGGACATTTCCGGGCGATTCGAGCGCCCGTTTTCATTTATTTCAAGGATACCTTGCGTTCCAGACCAAGTAGACACTGTTCCAGCAAATATTCCAGTTCTTTTTCATCTTCCGGAGTCGCCAGCGAATCGGGAAATAAGCCGCGCAGGCGACTCAACAGCGCCGGTCGAGCCCGCCCCAGGTAGTCGAACAGGCCATCCTCGGCGAATTCATCCATCATCTCGCGGAACTCCGACACGGTAAATTCCAGCTCATTGCCCTCCAGGAGCCAGTGGACGACGCCGTCCCGAACAAATCCCTTCGCCTTCAAACCAGCCACGATGGGCCAGGATTTCCGAATCCCGACAGCCGGCCTAGAAAAAACCGCTCGGCTCATGGAGGTCCCAAACACCACTCGACCGTGCGATTTTTCCTTTGCCCCGAACGCGGACACCGGCAGGAAGTCCCTGGAGACCATGGACTATTCCCGCAAAAAGTGGTTGGATAAAACGGGTCGGCCGTCCGGCCAATCGGGCGCCCCCCGACGCTGGGGACGCTACGCCTTTCTACTGGCGCTGTTCGCGGTCATGGGCGTCACGGCCTATTTCATGGTGAACTACTGGCGGGGCCAATCGCGCTGGCGCTACATCGTGATCCATCACTCCGCGGCTCCGGCGGGCAACCTGGAATACATTCGCCGACAGCATATGAATCGCAAGGTCAACCCCTGGCCGGACATCGCCTATCATTTCGTCATCAACAACGGGACCATGAATCGCGCGCCGGGACAAATTGAAATCAGCGAACGCTGGAAGAAC
>CAZGYS010000057.1:0-17011 GCA_964530305.1 uncultured Leptospiraceae bacterium | reverse complement strand
AGGATTTCTCCCGGCCCCGGCTCGGGACGCGGCCTTTCGGTTTGAACCAGGCCGTCTTTTTCGAAGGATTGAATTTCGTAAACGCGCATGGGATCAGTCGCGCGCGAATGCGAACGATGTCAACCGATTCCAGCGGCGGGGATTGGCTTTTTCTTTCGGACGGTTCAGGGGTCGCTCTTCGAATCGCACCGGGCATTGGGAGACAGCAAGAAGCGATATTCTCCAACTCGAACAATCTCGCGATAGCCGGCGCGCTTGATTTCGGCGATATAACCGGCGGGCTCTCGATAATTCGGTGTCCCGGGCCGGGAACGCATGTCCACGATAACGCCTTCGGCCTTCTTATAATGGGACAGGACAAATTTGCGCGTATCATGGGGAAGGAAGGTCAGGGTATTGAAGTCCGTCGCGACCGTTCGGGGACCGGGGCATGCCCTGCGCAGGCGTCCATGAAACTCATGAAATTTCGCCAGGCGATTTTCCCCACGAAGAGTATATGCGCGACTTCCATAGGGGAGTCGATCGCGATTACGATACGACGAATGCAGGGACGAAAGTAGAACCATTACGAGCAACCCGGTTCCCAGCGTGCCCATGGTTTTAATCCCGCGAAACAGCCGGACCAGTCTCAACAAAACCAACAACCCGAACATGACGGCGATGTAGAAACCCACCAGCGCGAACGACGCATTGTATAGAAGCAACATTTTGCGCGCGAAGTCCGCCGTCTTGACGAAGTACATGGGGAAGACGGGCAGATTCGCGAAGATGGTGAACGGACTGAACAGATGATAATAACCGAAGGAGCGATTCAATGGTAAAAAGCCGCTGAATTTCAGGTCCTGCCAGGTGTTGGCCGGGCTGGACGCCAAAGCCTGGAGAATTTCCCAGGGCGTGTGGCCCAGGTGTTTCCAGAACCTTAAGCCGTCCGTATATCCCAGCGCCGGCATGACTCCCACGATCACGACGCCCATGTAGACGAAACAAATCGCAATGAGAACGGATACTCGAATCAAGAACGCTCGGTCGCGCCGTGGGCGAACCACGACCAGGCCCGCCAATATGAAGGCCAGATAGAGTCCCGCGTCTTGACGAATCCCCAGCGCGAAGAGCGCACATGCGACCAGTCCTATCCAGGATGAATCATCGCGCAAGAGCAATTGGCTTGTCAGCCAGGCCGCGGGCAGCGCGAAGAGGACTTCAAAGTGCGCCGAAACGAGAACCAGTTTCGTGAAAACATTCTGACAGCACAAAACCACCAGCGCGACGCCGACGAACGCGGTCAGTCCCCTGCCGGCCGCGGGCAATGCCAGTTCGCGAAAGGTTCGCAGCAGGATGTAAATCGCCCCGTACAGAGCACTGATACCCAGAAAGATCAACATGAATTGCGAACCGCCGACGAGGTAGAACGGAATCAAGAGTAACAAAGACGGAGTAAAGTTATAACTCAGATGATTGGTTTCGTAATCGGTGATGTAGAACGGTTTGCCCTGGTAAATTGCATTGGTAAACCAGTCCGTGATCAAAGTGAGGTCATGAAACCCGAACTCTCCGGCCGCGAACATACTCCACAGTACGCGAATATGATATACATATAAGCAAAGCAGCACCACGCTCGGCGCGAATCCAACCAATCGCCTCAGTATTTCCTTCATATCCGCCGTTGACATGGATCTGAACCCGGCGATTCGACGCGAGTGGAATTTTATTTGGCCAGGCAGGTGCCTAATGATGCTTGTCTGGTCTCAAGAGACGCGCAACCCCGGGAGATAGCCTGGCTGAGCCGCGCTTATATCGTCCCAGCGCCTCTCGGGATTTTTGGGGCCACTTTTTGACTTCTTCAATGGAAAGGGGCGGAAGTTCATCAAGCTTCAGGATGATTACATGCTTGTAACCCGCCAATTGGGCCGTATACAAGCCCTGCTTGCCCGGAAGTTCTTTCTCCGTCGTGTAATAGAGCTCCGCCTTCCCTCGTTCAGCCGTCAAGCGATAGAGCAAGCTGGGATGGTCCGGGCTAGTCATCCGATAGACAAAACCGGTCAAAACAAAGACCAGAACGAGAAGGTAAAGTAATGCGCGCGGCGTCAGGTGACGGCGACTATACAAAGCTCGGGCCAGGAAAGGAAAGAGCAGCAGGTAAAAATCGTGCCGCTCGAAGTAGGCTCTATCCGCGTAGTAGAAAATAAAAATATACGAATATAGGAGTGTGAAGGCGATCAAAACGGAAAACGCCGCCCGGCGATTATTTCTTTTGGCGATCTGATTCCATACGGCAAAGGCGGAAGCAGCCGCATTGGCGACGAAAAAACTTATCGTAACCAGGTAGGCGGATTTGGGTTCTCTAAAGAGGTCCTTGCCCACGATCTGAAAGTATCCGAACAAACCATCAGCAGTCGACGCCAGGAAATACCTTTCGCGAACCCCCGGGGTGCGTAGTTGAGACCAGAACGGATCCGCTTCCCGGAAAGCCGCGGGATTGACGGACGACAGGTGCTGATTCATAATTGAGAACTGCATGCTAATTGCGCTACCCGGCTCCGAGCTCGTCAGGAAATCCGCGGCATATCCGCCCGCCAGAAAGCAAAGCATGGCCACTGCGAGGCCAAGTGAAGCAAGCGCAAGGAAACGGGCGGGAGAAACTCGCGCGCGATACATGGTCAGACTCCATAGACTCGCGAACAAGGGGATCCACAAGATCGTCGAAGTCGCCATTAGAAATGAGATACCGGTGATCGCGCCCAGCGCCGCGGAACAAAGTGCTTGTCTTCGCCCGTTTTGCCTGAACGAATTTTTCAGCATCCATGCCGCCAGTAACAATCCCACCAGGACGAAAGATTGCACCAGAATATTATCTTCCAGGCTCGACAACAGGAACTGGTTGGTCGGAAAGATAAAATATAAACCAGCGGCGAAAAATGCCGGGGCTGCTCGACGAAACAGGAAGTATGCGAGCGCCCCATACACGGCACCGTTAAAGATAAAGGCGAGAGCGTAATTCACGCGCAAGCCATGCAACGGCGAAACTTCCAGGGAATGAAGCCAAACGTACGGCGAATACGCGAACCCCAGGCCCGCATGCTGCCAGAATAGCGGTAACCGCCCTTCCAAAAGAACCGGAAAATACCCAATCGTATCGAAGTCAATTGGTCGAAGGTTCGCGACGGAGAGCACGGAAAGACCGGCCCCCAGACACACTAGAGCCCATAGCGCGGATACGGCGGGCAGTATCCCACGTCTGTTTAGATTGCTGAACGCTTTCACCATTTTGTTCAAGTCCGCCGGGACATCCTCTCGGACCGCATCGTTAACGCGATCAGAATTTCGCGCACTCCGACGTAAGCATGCGAAGCCACACGACGCCGCATCGGCAAAAAAAGTACTTGCTTTTGTATTTTCAACCTGAGCGATTTTTATAAGAAAATAAAAAGATCATACATCCCGCTCTAATCCGAATCAAATATATAAATCGACGCATGTTCGTCGAGAAGGGCCTGAAAGTGAAGAAAGCGCGAAACTATTCCATGACGGCACGCCTGACGGCGTCCATTCTTCTGACGACATTTACCAGTTGGCTGGCGGCACCCTACGTGGCGCTCCTCCCTCGGGCGGAACTTCGCGCCCAGCCCCTGAGCATACCGAATCTTAACAATCAGGGCTTTCAGAGCCAGGACCTGGATCCCTACTTCAATCAAGCCGGCACGAGCCTTGAACAGCAGAACTGGGAGACAATTATCGCCGGCGGTATCTCCACCGTGTACGCGGCCTGGGAAGCGGGCGTAGACGCGGAGATCAACACCTACGTGGCCACGGTGAACCAGGCCGGCAATTTCAACTCCCTTACCGAGGCCCAGGACTATATGCGCAACATGCTGGTGCTTCAAAAGCAGCAGCAAGCTTCCGCCTGGACCCTGGCCGCGGAAGCCTCCATTAACTTACAGCGCACCGCGTTCTTAAATCAATTGGCCGCGGATCAGAAAACAGCCACCGAGGCCGGGACGAACAAGGAACTCAAGACGGCGGCGAATCGCACGGCGAGCGATACGAATCGCATCAACACCGAGCTTACACCGGAGCAACAGGTCGACAGGGAGCTCACTTCCATCGAACAGGGCCTGGCCAATGGTCGACGTGCATGGGAACGCGATTTCCAGGATCAGCTGGACATTGGTCTGTATCAATACCAGGCGGCACAAAACGTTCTGGCTTCGGATTACCAGGACATTACCCAGACTATTGATGCGAAGGACGCCGAGTTTCAGACGGCGCTCCAACAGATGGAAGTTCAGCAAAACCAGGCCCGCGCGGTGGTAAACACGGCGATTACCGATCTCGAAAACTTCCTGGCCGGTTTCGGCATGTTTCACGACGCGAGCAATAATCTAACTCCCGGGGGTAACCAGCTTCAGACCTTAATCGATTCGCTCAAGACCGGCATGCAAAACGGCGATCCCCTGTCCGGCCTCATGACCCAGGTCCGCGATTTTCTGGACGCGCAACAGCAACACGCGGTCGGGCAAAAACAGCACTGGGATGGGTTAGCAAATCTGCCCAATCAGCCCTATTCACGCACTTTTCCTCAAATTAGCGATCCACAGACTCCGCTGGATGTGAACTTAATAAATAACGTTCCCGATGCCGGAGCCGCCGTACAATACTATTATTCCGGGCAAACCGAGACCTCGGCTATAACGTCCTTCCTGCAAACTCATACGGGCTACACGATCACGAATATCAACTCCGTTGAATTAAGAGCAGTAGGCTCCACGCACCTGGCACCCAATCTTCTCGTATCAAACCACGGCGTTAATGAGGCGTTTTCGACAATTAACGGACCGTATATAAATGTCCTTTACTATGATCGATGCACCCCGCTAGGCTGTGGTTCACTTCCAGAACCCGAACTTGAGGTTCTATTCACTTATGACGCCTCCGATCCCGCGGCGCAGGCCAATGCGAATCTATTCGACGGCTACGCCAATGCCCTGGCCGCGGAACTTACGAACTGGAACGACAATATTCTCCCCGGGCTCCAGAACTGGGAAAGCGCCGTCAACGCCTACAAGGCCGACTACCAGGCCTGGAAGACCGACGCGGACGCGAAAAAAGCGCAGGCGCGGACGGCTTATGACGCGGGCATTCAGGCCTTGAGCGCGGAGCGATCGCAATGGCTGGCGGATATGCGCGAGCAGTATCGCCTGGGTAAAAAGAAATGGGATGCCCAGCAGAATAAATTTACAGAGACCAAAGCAGACCTGAAAGAGAGCATGCTGGCTCGAATCAGCGCCGGCGAAAAGACCGATGAGGTTCTTCGCGCCGAGTCCAATCGCATTGTGGCGGACCTGGTGGAGAATTTGCCCGGGGGCGTTCCCAACCTGCCGAATATCGGCGCGTCCTTGAATGGTCTGCGCGCGAAAATGCCGGAGCTCCGGAAGGAGTTTCTGGACCGGGTTTCGCGCAATCGCCCCGACGCAAGCCAACTGAACAATGCCCTGGAGGCGTTTCGCAAATCCACCCGGGCGGTGATGAACCTTTCCATGGCAAATGCCATGGATAGACATGCGCGAGAAATGCGCCAGGGAGTCATTAATCGGGCCAGGGAGACGGCGAAGGCCTACGGCTACACGTCCGTGGAAGTAGACGATTACGGAAACGTGAAGGCTACCCGCGCCGTGCACAGCGGCGCGGCCACCCTCAAGCCGAACGCCGATCCCACCAGCGCCGATTCCTATGAAGCCGAGATGGTGAAGCAGAAATTAAGTTTCGCACCGCCTCCGTCCCTGACTCTTGCCGGAAACACGGACCTGTTTGCATCCGCGGATCCGACGGCGCTCATGAACCGGTTCTCCAATAATGTGCAGGCCTTCAATCAGCGCGCCAATGAGAATTACGAAACCATGCGTTCCAACCTGGACGACGCCCAGACCCTGGCCACGACGCGCCAGGCGCACTACCAGAACGAGGTAAATCGCCGCGTGCAGGAAGCGACCCTGATGAAGGACCTGGCCGAGACGGTCCTCAAGGGCGGCACATTAAGTGGCTGGGTACAGAGTCAGTTACAAAGCCGGGTGGCGGGCGCCATCGGCGAAGCGACGGGCATTCCCACCAGCATCATTGCCGCGGTGCTCGGGGGCTCCAGCCTCAAGGACGCGGTTACGGGCTATGCCGAGGGACTCATTGTGCAAGAGATTGAAACCGCCACGGGTATCCCGGGCCTGGGCGCGCACCTGTTAAGCGAATACAAGGCCAAGCAGGCTCGTCGCAACAGCGCCACCGGCAAGAATGCCAACGCCATGGCCAGCGCGGTTACCGCCGGCGCCATGGGCATGGGGTTTAGCATGCTCACGGGCGGCATGAGTTCCATGGCTGCTCTCGGCGGAGTCGGAGGCGGTACGATCATGGCCCAGGCGGCGGCCGCGGCCGGCTTTCAATCAGCGGTGGCGGGCACGGCCATGGGCAAGTTTGCTCACGATAACCAGGAGAAGCTGGCCGACTATTTTTACGAAAACCCGCAGGCGATGAAGGTCACGGCCATCGCCCTGGGTGGAGCGGCCGGTAACATCGCCTTCGATACGGTTGATGCGTATCATCGCGGCGGCGGTCTGGGCGTCGTGGCGAGCGTGGCGAACTCCGCGCTCAAGGTCACCAACCTGGTGGGCGCGGACATCAGCATTTCCTACGACAGCGAAAACGGCTGGGGCGGCAGCATCGGCGCGGGGATTGATCTGGGCATCGGCAAGCTGGGCGTCAGCGCCACCTTCCAGGAAGGCCAGGGCATGACCGGCGCGAGCGTAGGCCTGCGAAATGAAAGCCTGGGCCTGGCCGCCGGCCTCAACTGGGACAAGGAAGCCGGCTTCGGCGCCTTCGTGGGCATGACGTCCGCGGACGGCCGCGCTTCGGCGGGTTTCGGCTATAGCGAACGAGACGGCGCGAGCGCGTATGTGGGGTTGGGGAAGCAGAAATTAACTTATAGCCAGGGGGCCGGACTGGGGTTTTCGATCGGGGGCGGAAACGGTCAATTTGGTTCCGCCAGTCTTTCGTGGACGCAACGTGACGGCGCCTCGGTCGGCATCAACGCGAACCTGGGCGCCCTGACCGGCGTAAGTGATCTTAACAGCGCCACGGCCGGTCTGACCTGGAGCGAACGCGACGGCTTTGGAGCCAGCGTGAACGCAAGCCGGGGCTTTCGCGATCCTAACTCGAACCGAGTCATTCCCGGCACACGTTCGAGCGCAGCCGCAAGCGGCGGGTTTTCCATTTCTGAGCGAGGTGGATTTCAGGCTTCGAGTAGCGTGACTTCGGGTATAGACATTCCGGTGATCAACAACATGGCGGCGCTGCAAGGTCAAATGGATACTGTCATCGAGGCACGACAAAGCGCCGCAATGGACGCTGAACGACGAGAACTTTTGGTTCATATGGGTGTAAGCGCGGCCCAGGTCACGACGATGACAGCGGAGCAAGTGCAAAGCGAGCTTGCAACCCGAGCACAGATGGAGAGACTTGCTCGTAGTTCCGGGCTGGATGCGGACCTTACTCGTGGATACAACACTTCAAACTCGTCGAGGGCCGAAGGAGACTTCCTGAACAATTTTATCGGAGGAGTCGCCGATGACTTGTCGAGTATAGGGGGCCGAATATCCGACTCCAACGGATACATCGACAGCAATGGAGCATATCATGAGCGTGTATGCTTCACGGGCAATACGCTGGTACGAACTCCACATGGCCGCAAGGCGATTCAACGAATCAAACCCGGCGAAAAAGTTCTTAGCTGGAATGCACAAACTGGCCAGGTAGTTGAAGAGATTGTTCAACAAACATTCGTTAAAAAAGCCAGAAAAATATTCGTGATAACTTATGATGACGGGAGTCGTATTGAAACAACATGGAGCCACAGGTTCTATATAGCCGGACGCGGCTGGGTTAAGGCGAAAGATCTTAAAAGCGAAAATCGTTCTCACACGGTAAACTCAATAGATAAATCGTCCTCCCTCTTTGTTCCCGGTCGGCAGGCGAAAATTGTTAACATTGACATTCAAGATCGCGAGGAGACGGTTTACAATTTCACAGTCTCTACCACAAATACTTACTTTGTATCCGATCTCGATGTGCTGGTTCACAATGATCAATACTTCACATGTGCATTCGGGATCTCATGCGAAAAGGGTCAGCCCCGAGGAGTTCGAATTGTCTCGGAAAGGTACGGAGACAGCAAAACGATAGATCTAACCAACGTTCATATGGTCGGCGGAAGAATCGCGTTTTCGTCCGATGACCGAAATGAAGTCCTAATGATGCCGGCCAATGGAAGTTCATCGGGCACGGACGGCTCTATTTCACGTTATTCAAACGATAAGTTCGGTAATAAGATCCAATATGACGTGGGCACTAGCCTGGTCACGATGAGCGACAAATATCAAAGCGCTATTATCAACGGACGCGAAGTTGCCGATGGCGGCTTGATTAGAATGGATGCACGGGGCCGCATGCACGTCGTTACCCGGGACGGTCGAGACCCGAGTAGAATTGGCCGAGACATTGCGGGCGCGGGGATGGGTCGAAACTCTATTGTCTATGTGAATGGGCAGGACAACCATTTCAACGATTCAATTACGGGCTTAAATGCTACCCGTACAGCGGCCGGGAATCGAACCGTTTACGGTGTTTTCAATTCGTCCACAGGGATTCCCCTGGTGACCGATACTCGCAATTCAAGCGTGCTCATAAGTAATCCGGACAGTCTGGCCCCCGCCCAATTGGAACCATCCCTTAATACAGTAACCCAACTCATCAGACAAGAGCGGGTTGGGATATTAATTGGCCATAGCCAGGGTGGTATAATAACAGGAAATGCACTGCGAATTGCAGACAGCGTCGGATCCAATATCCGCCGAATACAGTGGTTAACATTTGGCGGCGCGCAAACCCACCAGAACATCCCGGACAAACGGATGCGAAACACTGTCTTTACGCAAAATGAAGATGATCCCATTTCCGTCGGAGTGCAGCCTGCAGCAGATGGGAAGAAAACCCATTTCTTGAAACAGAAAAAAGTACGACGCTACGGAGGAGATATAGTTATCGGTCATGGCAGTGGGCACAGTTATGCGACCAGCTACTACAAGGATGTGCAAATTCAATTGCGCAAGGCACTAAAGAACCTCAGGTAACAATTGCAAGCACGGTGGACCCTATGAGACAGATTGCTTCTACAACGATACTGACTATTCTGATCATAAATACCCTGCTTGCCTGCGAACCAGACAAGCCGAAGAAAATCCACCAAATTGAGCCGTTTTTCGCGGCTGATATCCCTTATGGATTTAATAAAAATAAAGTCAATTTCAAATACGACGGAAAGTGGCGGCCAAGGATCGGGAAAACCCGTGAACAAGACCTGTCATCTAGAATTAAGACCAAACCGCACGCGCTCCTCAGCTATAAAGTACCGTTTCAAAAACGAATGTCCGGACGAAAATTCATGGTCGATCGAATATTCCACTTTCGTAAGGAAGTCGATAAGGTTACAAAGGGAGTCAATTTCAGGAGTGTCCAACCAATCGAAACTCTGACATTGACAATCTTCTTTCATCGGACCGTGGCGTCCGGATACTGCATTGGGCATTCCGTGTTCACCCCCAAAAAACGATACCACCAGGGCCCCCTGCACCAAAGCTGCGATATCGATCACGAAGTTTGGCCGGGTGCCAAGGAGGACATCAAGAGATATTGGCATCAGAGAACGCCGCAAGACCGTAGGAGATACGGGACGGATTCCCCATTGTGGGATTAGATGGCGCGCGTTCTGAATTCAAATTGCGCTGTTTAAGAGAAGCTGATTTACCCCTAACGGCTTCGTTTCCCATTCTTAACCGGCCATTCAACTGATTCGCATCTGTATTGTGAACAGATGAACCGCCGTGGACGCAACATAAACCCCATCAATGGCGAACAATATCCCGTGCGAAAGTGTACGTTGCGCAGGCGAAATCCATGCAGATAAATTTTGGTCGGGACGGTAAAAGTTATGCTTCGACTTCTTTCTTTGGCTCCGAGGGCTTACGGACTTCTTGTGGCAGTGATTGCGGGCTTCCACCTTGTCGTGACAAATTGCAATGGTATCAGCAGCCGCCCGAAATCCGTGCCTCTTGATGCAGAATGGAGTCAACCAGATCAAGTATGGGTAGGCTCCGAACGCCCGAGACCGAAATTAACGGTCATCAGAATATGGAACTCCAAAGGTATCCTTATCTCTCTCCAAGCACGCATGGGTAAGCGCAAACAAGTCAAGGCTTACGATGAGAATGGTAAATTGGAATATACAGGGCAAGAAATCCTTACCGAATCAAAGTTCGGCGGTAAACTAGACGACAATTTGGAATTTGTAAAATTCGGAAAATGGACCTTCTTCGAGCAGAGTGGCCAGGTAAGACAAATATCCTGCTATATGCCGGGACTTGCCGGCAGTCCGGAAATTGAAGACCTTTGCGGTACAACCTTACATTACAAAAACGGAGCTTTAGTTCGCACGGAGAAACATGAATTGAAATGCTCTCATGGCTGCGGTGAATTGCGTATCAAATGGTAACCGCTCCCGATTCATTTTAGTGCGAACTCTGCCCTCCCCCCAATTCCCCTTTACACCCACCCCGGCCGTCGCAATCCATCCTTCATGGGCAATCATCTCGTTCTATACTGCGACGGCGCATCACGGGGCAATCCCGGGCCGGCCTCCATCGGCGCGATCTTGTATAAGAAGGCAGACGATGGGACGGAATCGCCGGAGGCCGTGGCCGAGGTGTCTCGGGCCATCGGCAAGGCTACGAATAATCATGCGGAGTATACTTCCCTGATCGAAGGCCTGAAGCAGGCCGCGGGGATGAATACTGATGGAATCGATGTCCGCATGGACTCGGAACTGGTGGTGAAACAGATTCGCGGTGAGTATCGTGTTAAGAACGCGGGTCTCAAGCCGCTTTTCGAAGAGGCCAAACGACTATTGAACGGTTTTCCGGAGTGGTCCATCGCCCATATCCGGCGTGATCGCAACAGCGAAGCCGATCGCCTGGCCAATGAAGCCCTCGATAAGTAACCTCGAACCGAATCGCCGCGGCGATGTGCGCGAAAACGCGCGAAAGCTTCCGAAATGCATCGCACAAAATCGTATTGCATCGCATAATATCGGGCCTTAGTTTTTTGCGACGCAAAAATGAAAAAAAAATTACGACCTTCCTGAACTTTTTCGGCGCGTTTTGACTTTTTTTATTGACCCTCCTGGAGAACCAGGCCGTTCTACGCCGCAGGAAATATATTCAGCGAAAAAAGACGGAGGAGAATATTGAAACGCATTTTTAAGACACTTTTAACGGTGGCTATGATGTTCGCGGCTACATCAGCTGTTTCCGCGGAAAGCTATCTAGGATTGGGCGTAGGTTTGAACTTCAACCTGGGCTCTCTCGCCAACACGATTTTGAACGATGGTCTGGATTCCGGTCGCGGCCATCCCGATTTGACCGCCAACACCGGTACCACGGGCACCTGTAGCGTTGCTACTGCTATTGCCAGTGGCGGTAGCACCGGCTTTGACTCTACCTGTCGCACCGAGGTGCGTGGTAACAAGCAGCAACTGATTGCTCCCGAGAACGAACTGAAAGCGCTCTCGAAAGCAACCGGTCGACTGATCGAAGTAGACACCAATGGTTCCATGACCGGTCTGGTTCTGTCCGCTTACTATGAGACGAACGTTTTGACCGACTGGGCATTCTTTCGCGTTGGTCTGGACTACACCTTCAAAGTACTCGGTGGTGAAACCAAGTCCACCATCGGCGGCGCAATCGAATGGTACAAAGTAATCTGGGATTACAAAGCCATCAACATTCCCGTCTACCTGGGTATTAAAGCAGCTATCGGCGAAAAAACCGCCGTATACATGGGCCTCGGCCTCAACTACTTCCGTGGTGGTTGGGAAGTCGGCGGTAACAACATGGGTGACCTGGTCGCTTATGGAACCGGCCTGACCTCCTATGGTGCCGTAACCGTTGAAGATCCCGCCAATGGCAACCGTCCCGTAGGCGGCGGATTCATCGGTGAGTCCATCAAGCTGAAAGGCTCCGGCGTTGGTTTCAACTTCCTGATTGGTCTGGAAGGCAAAATGGCCAGCGGCAACAAATTCTTCATGGAATACGAAATTGTAACCAGTGGTGTTGTTCCTGTTTCTCAGGTTAAAACCGCTGCAGCGGCCAGCCACCTGGCGCCCTTCGCTTCCAAGCCGGTTCTGGTCGGTGGAACGAACTACAAATTCGGTATGAAATTCCCCATGTAATTTCTTCTCCTTTATGCATCCGGCGGTGTCCCTCGGGACATTGCCACGCATAGCAAGAGCGGAAACAACCAGCCGCGAAAGCCGCCTCTCCATTTTGGGGAAGCGGCTTTTTTGTTTTCCGGGCCGCGGCGGCGGCCCTTGAGTCGATTGACCCCCTTTTGTTTTACCTCCTTGTTGACGTGTGTCGGCACGTGCGCCGCAGGCGCTGGACGGTTGCAAGCGGCCGTTCGCTTGTCGTTCATCACACCGTTAGACCGTTCACCGTTAAACCGTTGCACCGTACACACGCCACAGGCGCCGGACGTTTCGCGGCTACCGTTCATATTCAGTTCATCAAATCGTTAGACCGTTGCACCGTTAGACCGTTGCCACCGTCCACCGTTGCACCGTCACCACCGTCCACCGTTGCACCATTAGACCGTTGCTCCGTTGCCGCCGTCCACCGTTGCACCGTTAGACCGTTAACCGTTGCCCCGTCCACCGTCCCCATCCTCCGCCATCAACAACAAGGCCGTAGCGCTATTGAGTTGAATCTCTTGAATTTCGGCTCCCAGACGACGGCCTTTTTCGCGGTATAGATCGGTGAGGCAGAGAATGGAATGCACCGGGTGCGATTCCTGCTCTCCGAACTCGTCCCGCTCCAGTTGAATTCCGTCCTCGTGCACCCAGCTGGTGCTGACGCTGCCGTGTTCCGTGTTCAGCTCCGTAACGACGAAATAAACGAATCCACCCAGGTGCCGCAGAAACACGCGCAGCAACTCCGGCTGGGCGATGCTGATTGCCTTGCGCATGAAGTGGTTCTCGGGATCCTCGAAACGCCGATAGCGACCGGTGCGCTCATCGAATTCCACCAGCAAGCGGACGATTTTCTGGAATTCCGCCTTTTGCGATTCCAGCTCCGCCCAGACTCCGTCTTCTACTCTAATTTCAGCCATTGTTTTCCTCCATGCACGGGAGGGTCGACGTTCGCGGAAAAGTTGCGGCGAAATTGGCCGCCCCCGAAAAAAATCGACCGGGGCCGCGCTTTGTCCGAGACGCTTAAGATCCATACCTTTACCATTGAAGACGGGGAAGCCGGACAGCGATTGGACCTGCTCTTGAGTCGTCGCTATGAACAGGTAAAACGCAGCGCGTGGCAGGAGCGCATTCGCAAGGGCCAGGTCCTGGTCCAGGGCAAGCCTGTACGCTCATCAAGGCGATTGAAAATCGGCGAGGAAGTCCGCTTCGAATTCATGAAACCGGCGGAGCCCGAGATCAATCGCGGCTTTTCCATTCTATACGAAGACGACGACTTGCTGGTCATCGACAAGCCCACGAATCTACCGGTGCATCCCTCCGGCGTCTACCATCGCAATACCCTCCACGCGCTCCTGAAGAAAAAATACGGCGACGACTTCACGGCCCATTTCGCCCATCGCCTGGATCGGGAAACCAGCGGCGTGCTGGTCATGGCCCGCAATCGCTCCGCCGCGGCCACGCTCAGTCGTTCCTTTCGCGCCAACCTGATCGGCAAGGAATACCTGGTGTTGGTTGAAGGCGATTTCCCGGAATACCTGGACGCCCGGGGCGTCATCCTCTATGACAAGGACAGCGTGGTTCGCAAGAAACGCAAGTTCGTACCCGAAGGCGAACTCGTTGAGCACGGCGAAGCTCGAAGCCCCGGCGATATTCGCGTCGGTCTGGAGCAGGAGGCACGCACGGAATTCCACCGCGAAAAGCAAATAGCCGAACTGACGCTCCTGCGCGCCGTTTTGCATACCGGTCGCACGCATCAGATCCGCTGTACTTTGTGCAGCCTGGGTTATCCCGTCGTAGGCGATCGCCTCTACGGCGTCGACGAAGGCATGTACCTACGCTTCATCGACGATCAAGAAACCGACCGGGACCGCGAACGCCTGCGCCTGGATCGCACCGCCCTGCACTGCCTGCGCATGCGCGTGCCCCACCCCGCGCGGGATGAGGAAATGGTTTTCGAATCGCCCGTGCCGACGGATCTGCGAACGCTGATGGATTGATCCTTAACCACGGGAATCACTTCCCCCGGCGAGCGGGCGGCTTCCTTTTAGCGGGCACCAGCTTGAGCTTATCGCCGGCTTCCAGGGCTTTCTTGCCGAGGCTGATTTCCAGCCCGGCCCCATTGTGCTCGTCCGAAGTGCCGTTGCCCAGGTATTCCAGCAGCGCCCCCACCGCCTCGCGGTCCAGACCCAGGCGACGTCGTATGGGCTCCGGGTCCAGTTTATCCAGAACGCTCTTGCGTCCCCCGCTTTCGCCGAGACCGGTCAGCAAGGCCGCCAACCCCACGCGTTCCAGGCGCGACCTGCGCTTGAGTTCGGTTTCCATTTCGCTGATTTCGCCGCGCAGGATATCCTCGGACTTTTGCAGCCGCCTGGTAAGTTCAAGAATGATGCGCTGGGTGAACTGCGGGTTACTCTCGATGAGGGCGTCCAGGTTGTCGCCGTCGGCGATGGCCACGCGACAGTCCGTGCGACACACGGCGTTCGCGGAGCGGGGTTGATTGCCCACGATGGCCATTTCGCCGAAGATATCGCCTTCCTTGAGCGTGGTCATGACGATGCGTTCGCCGCCCTCGGTTTCCTTGTAGATCTCGATTTCGCCCTTGACGACCAGATAGAATTGCTTGCCTTCATCGCCTTCCTTGAACAGCTCCGTGCCCGCGCGAAAGCCCTGCTCCTGCTGCATGACGGAAAGAGGACGCACGAACAATCGCCGCAGGCTCTCAAAGCCGGGCAACTTCAGATTGAAGGCCAGTCCCCGGGACAACTTGAACAGATAGTACTTCACCAGGAAGCGATGATAGCTCGTGGGCGGATTGATGATTCGCACCACGGAACCGGTGGGCTGTTGAGGATTGATGTGGTTATCCCAGATCACTTCCCCCTCCAGATCCGGCGAAGAGAAGCCCGGGCAGACAAAGTGCAGATTAACGCGCGTGCCCACGGGAATTTCATCCACCGTCTTGAGCAGACAGTTGGCCACGGAGATATCGTAAGTGATGGCCTGGTCGATGTCGTCGCCCACGTCGATCAAGGTATCCACGATGATGGGAATTCGAATGATACTATTGCGAAAGTAGCCCGGATTCACGGCGCCCGCCAGAACCAGGTTAAAGGCAAACGTGAGCGGCAAGACCAGAAAGAGCATGAATTGCTCCGGGAGCCGCAGGCTGACCCCCAGCAGGCCCATGACTTCCTCACGCATGGGCACGAATAGAACGGCAATCAATACCAGCACCGCCACCAGCGCCATGCGGACATAGCTCATTTGCCAGGCCACGAAGGGTTCATACTCGGCATTGGGAGAACCCATGGAGCGCAAAATCCAACGCTCATACTGGGGTTCTCGCTGAATGGTACGCCAGTCCTCGAAGGACAGCTCCATCGCCTCCAGCCATTCATTGGGCGGAAGCGTCTGGGAACGCGCCAGCATGAATTCCATAATGAAAATCATCATGACCAGCAGGGGGCCCACCAGGTAAGTCCAGCCGCCTCCCATAAGCAAGAATCCGTCGAAGAGCCCGTGCAGGGTATAGGGCAGCAACAAGGCCAGCAGAAAGAAGGCGATGCGCGGATACAAAGTGCTGCACAGAAACATGCGCGAAAGAAAATAGCCGATCATGCCGCAGGTAAATACGTGCAGCGGCACCGCCGTGAGAAAGCGCACGATGATGATGTTCGCGTTGGAGCCCAGGGCGTAGACCATGTTTTCCAGTACTGAAAACCCCAACCCCACCATCATGGACCAGACCACGGTATCCAGGGTGATGAGCTGCGCCCTGCGCCGATGAATGAAGAACAGCAGCAGTATAAAAGCGCCGGCCTTTTCCACCAGAGCTGCTTTAACGAAACCCGTAGCCAGCGGGCCCTGCACGGGTATGAGCGTCAGGAAATACGAACTGGCCAGCAGGAGCCCGGAAGCAAGGGCGATTCCGTACAGAATGGCCTCCGTCAGGTCCAGGGCATTGGCCTGAAATACGAAATACCGCCGGTACGCCAGGTACAGAAACGGCAGCGGCACCAGGGCCAGAACGAAATGTATGGCGATTTCCTGCACGACTTCAGTCTTGCGAAAGCCCTCGGGCTCTCAGCTGCTCCTCAAAAAAAGAACGATTCGATTGCGCCTGGGCGAATACTCCAGGCCGTCCAGACCCGAGGCGACGGTCTCCACGGTGAAACCGGCCTCCTCCGCGAAGTCCGTGATCTCGTCGACTTCATAGGCCCGCATGATGTGGCGATCACTCAATTCGCGCCCGCCCATATGATAGACGTAGTTCACCTGCACCAATGTCGGGCGCGGTTGCATGAGCACGAAGCCCCGGTCGCGCCCGATGACGCGGCCCTGTGAGCGAACTTCCACCACCGGCGTCAACGCCCGCCGCGTAATCTTGTACAGCGGCACGGCGTTCCAGACTTCCAGAATGAACAAACCCTCCGGCCGCAGGAGTTCGCGGATGTTTTTCAGGCTCTTCTCCACGTCCTCGTTTTCCAGAATATAGTCGAAGGAGCCGAACAGGCACACGGCGGCGTCGTAGATGCGATCGCCGTGAAAGTCCCGCATATCTCCCTGGTGAAAAATACAATCGGGAAAACGATTCCGCGCCACCTCGATCATTTCCGGGGCGATGTCCAGGCCCTCGACGCGAAAGCGATGCTTGCGCAGGGCATCCACGTG